>DATDOJ010000401.1:0-2214 GCA_035293345.1 Bacteroidia bacterium | reverse complement strand
CTTGCCTAAAAAGTTTTTTTCTCTGTCATCGTGTTGCTTCGCATTCATTTCAAATTCTCCTTTTCGGTTGATTCTCCAACCGGTGAATGCACGAGCGGCTTCTTTTATATCCTGATCGGTGTAGTGCCCGATTCCAAGTGTGAAAAGTTCCATTACTTCTCGCGCGAAATTTTCGTTAGGTGCTTCTTTGGTGTTCTGCTGGTTGTTGAGATAAATCATCATCGCGGCATCTTTGGAAACTGCGCGGAGCATGTCACTGAATTTTCCGAGCGCATGTTTTCGCAGCATGTTGTTTTGCTGCTGCATCAGGTAAGCAAACGGAACGGAAGTTGAAAAGTGATTGTGCCAGAAGAAAGTCATCTTCTCACGGAGAGATGCTTTCGTAACGGTCATTCGATAGAGCCAGTGATAATTCAGTTTCTGAACATCCTCGCGCGATTTAATTACCATACGCAGGATGCGCATATTACTTGCGTCTTCTTTTCCCTCAAGCGGATAAGGAATCAAATCGAGGTCTTCTGTTTTTTCCGAGTCACTGAAAAGCGAATCAACATTTTGCTGAAGCGAAAGGTTTTCCTTCTGCTTAATGACAAACGGCAATTCACCGAAGCCGGCTCTTAAATAAAGATGCTGAAGTTTTTTTCTCTGGGATGTCATTTTTGAAACGGAGTTGCGCGGTTAAAACAAACACCGTACCAACAAATAAAACGCACCTCTCTCCTTTGGAGAAGGGCTGGGGCGAGGTTTTAATTCAACCCGTACTTCTTCAAATACTTCCTGTAAAGCTGCTTCTGAACATCATCAGGAACAATTTCTTTTCCGCGGATAAAAGCAAACTCGACATTGTTTGTTTTCATATCCAGCGCATCGCCTGATGAAATAAAAAGTGTCGCGTCTTTGCCTGTTTCAATCGTTCCTGTTGTTGAATCAATGCCAAGAACTTTTGCAGGATTGAGAGTGATGCACATCAACGCTTCTTCTTTTGAAAGTCCATAAGCTGAAGCTGTGCCTGCCTGGAAGGGGACGTTGCGCTGCGCCCATGAGCCGCCATCTGTTATGCAAACTGTAATTCCCGCTTTGGTCAGCAGGTAAGGAAGTTTATATGGTAAATCAATGTCTTCGTCTTCGCGCGGTGGCATGGCATGCGTGCGCACAATCACAATACTCACATTGTTTTCTTTGAGCAAATCCACAACGCGCCAGGAATCCATTCCACCGACAAGCACCATTTTAATTCCAAACGCCCTGCAGAAATTCACAGCAGCAATTATTTCTTTCACGTAATTGCAATGCACAAAAAGTTTTTTGTTTCCGCTGAACAAATCCTTCATGGCTTCGAAGCGGAGATTTTTTTCTTTAGGATTTTGTTTTGAGTATGCTTTTGCATCAGAGAAAAAGCCGCGGATATTTTCAAGTTGTTTGCTTATGTTTTCCCTTTGCATTTCTTCTTTCTCTGCGTTTTGCCCTTTGGAAATTGTCATGCGTGGCCAGTTGATGTGAATGCCTGCCTCTTCTTTATACATCGCATCTTCCCAGTTCCAGCCGTCAAGCATCATCACCGAAGAAGTTCCGGAAATAGTTCCGCCTTGCGGTGTGGCTTCAGCAAGCAGCACTCCGTTGGACCGAACGGTGGGAATTATTTTTGAATCGGTGTTATAGGAAATCGCTGCACGCACATTCGGATTCATGTCACCTACTTCATTAAAATCTCTAGTTGCGCGGGCAGCGTCAATTTCAGTGAGACCAAGAGTTGAGTTGAGAGCGATGATGCCGGGATAAATATGCTTGCCTTTACTATCAATCACCTGAGATCCTTTTTCATCTCTAATAACCGTATCTTTTTTTGCACCGCCAGCATAAACTATTTTTCCATTAGCAAAAGCGATGACTGCATTTTCAATCACCTGCCCGTTGCCGACATGCAGCGTTCCGCCAGAAATCACAATCATCCGCGATTGTTCAGGAGCAGGTACGGGATTCTGTGCTGAAGAAATTTTCAGTGTTGTTAACAGAACAATAAAACAATAAAACAATTTAACCATAGAGTTTTTCATAGCAACATTTTCAAATTTTCAATCCCGATGCATCGCATAGGCGTCAACCTAAGAACGCGAGTTATGACACATTTTGTTGTTGAAAACACGTTGGCAACAAGTGATTGATAAAAGTAAACAGGTGCGTATTAGATGAAATTAAACTTCAACATCTAATGGC
>DATDOJ010000400.1:0-12335 GCA_035293345.1 Bacteroidia bacterium | reverse complement strand
CCGTTGCCGCAAAATTTCCGGGCGATGTGGATGCCTGCGACAACTTTTTTGATTTCAGCAAACTGTTTCCTCACACGGTGCACCGCTCCAAAACCTATGCAGGGGGTCCCGCTCCCAATGAAATCATCGTCATCCTCAATCACACGCTCACCGATTCGGTCGTCATCGAAGTGCAGAACCC
Source organism: Bacteroidia bacterium (assembly GCA_035293345.1). GTDB lineage: Bacteria > Bacteroidota > Bacteroidia > AKYH767-A > 2013-40CM-41-45 > 2013-40CM-41-45. The sequence continues at coordinate 12,154 of DATDOJ010000400.1, read as the reverse complement.
CGATGACAATGCCGACTTCCGGCTCTACCTCGCCCACACTGCCAACGAAGAGCCGCTCGGCAGGGGAATCACCATGAAAGTGGGCGGACACCTGCACCCGAAACCCTCCGACCTTGGCGACCTCAACGATACCTTCCTGCTCCTTAAAAACCTGAGCGATGTGAACCAGGGCGCGTATGTGATTAAAGTGAGAGGGCTGGAGGATTAGTAATTTGAAGATTAGATAATTTGAAAATTTGAAAATTGAAAGAGAAGGACAGGAGTTCTCTTTTTTGTTTTTGACTGGAGGAATAAAAACTTAATCTTAATCCTAATCCTAATCCTCATCCAATAATTATCAGATTAAGATTAGGATTAAGACCAGGATTAGGATTTTGAAAAACCTTAGCGATGTGAACGAAGGGGCGTATGTGGTGAAAATTGGAGGACTGGAGGAGTGATTTGCTTCCTTGCAAATTGATTAGTAAGTTTACGCAACCTTCTGCCTGTCTATCGCATCTGTAATGATAACATTCCTGTAAAAATTCACTGTTCCTAAAAACAATATGTTGAACACAAAAATAAATTCAAAAGAAGTTGTGTGGAAAAAAATGTATTTCATTATTTGTCTTTCACTTATATTTCTTTCAGGAATAAATTCAGCGGACGCTGCGTTAATTATTATAACCGCGCAAACCAGCCCCACTGAAGCTTTCGTTCCTTCCATTGCAAATGCTGTTTGCGGAGATACAATCAGATGGGTTAACGGGAATGGTACGCACACCACCGCTTCGACAACCATTCCGGTGGGAGCAGCTTCATGGAACTCACCCAATCTCACTACTGCCGGTTACACTTATGTTGTAACCGTTGCCGGCACATACAATTATGTGTGCCATCCGCTTACGGGCGGACACATGAATGCAAGCATTGTGGTCACATGCAGTGTGGGAATACCCTCCGTTGCTCCCGGCACTATTTCTTTTGCTTATCCCAATCCTTTCTCCGGCAGCATCACCATTGAAGAAGCTGCCAATGCTGATATGCTCATCCTGTATGATATGCTTGGCAATAAAGTGAAATCTGTTTCGCTGCAGCAGGGACAAACAAAAGTGGAAGTGGATGCGGCTGCATTAACCAAAGGAATTTATTTCTACAGCATTATTAAACAAGGTGCGGTTCTTGAAACAAGAAAAGTTGTGATTCAATAACTCAAATTCAATCTTAGTTTAAAATAAAAAACAAAATGAAAAAAACAATTTACCTCATCTTCGCGTTGCTCTTGGCAGTTGCGGTTTCCGAAGCACAAACATCCTGTCAGGCAGGTTTCACTTATAATGCATCAGGGCTTACGGTTTCCTTTACCGATGCTTCCACAAGCAGCTATACCATTACTTCGTGGTTGTGGAATTTCGGAGACAGCCAGACATCCACCGCCCAGAATCCGGTGCACACCTATTCGGCTGCCGGAACCTATTATGTGTGTCTCACCATTACCGATTCGCATGGCTGCCACAGCACAAGCTGCCATCATGTTACGGTAAGTGCGCCCCATCCGTGTCAGGCATCTTTTACATATACCACCGACTCCACGGGAATGACATATTATTTTACCAATACTTCAACAGGAACAACTTCTACCACAATTTATACCTGGGACTTCGGTGATAACACAACCTCTAACCTTGAGAACCCTGTTCACACTTACACATCTACAGGACATTCTCTTGTATGTTTATATATTACTGATGTTGCTACCGGATGTCACTCGCATTATTGCCTGCATATATTCCATTATCATCATTATCATCATCACAATCCTCCGCATCCGCATCCGCATCCCCATCACCCTCATGTCGGTGACCATCACAGACAGTTGACGTCTTCCGGAAACAATGAAGAGAGCTTCAGCATTTATCCGAATCCTGCCAATGAGGTGTTGAGTATTTATATCAACAATGCTTTTGATGAATCTTCTGATATGCGCCTGACGGATGTGACGGGCAAAGTCGTTTACTCGGAGCAACTTCCGCTGATAGCCGGAGAAAACAATTTCTCCATTCCGCTAAAGTCAATGAATATTGAAAGCGGAATTTATTTCCTGACCTTTAATCAGGGATATAATATCATCACGAGAAAAATTATTATTCAGTAAGCTGAATTGATAAGTGAAAAGTAAAATGATAAAACAATTGTTCGCAATTGTAATTGTCGCTTCTGTATTTATTCAGAACGTTGCTGCGCAAACCGACAGTTCAGCGTTCAGTTCTGTCATTGCATCCTATCTCGATTTAAAAAACGCACTGATAAAAGATAATGGCGACAGCGCAAGAGCAGCAGCGAAAGTTTTATTCAATGCCATAAGCAAAGTGCCGATGGAAAAATTATCTGCCGGGCATCATAAAGTTTGGATGCAGCATCATGAAAAATTAAGTTACGATGCGGAGCATATTAAACAAACAGACGAACTTGAACATCAGCGTGAGCATTTCGCTAAGCTGTCGTTAAATATGTACAAGATGCTGAAAGGACTGAACATGAATACGATTAATTTATATTATCAATTTTGCCCGATGGCAAATGATGGTAAGGGAGCATACTGGCTAAGCGAAGATGAGAAAATAAGGAATCCGTATTTTGGAAAACGTATGATGACCTGCGGCTCTGCAAAAGACACTTTGAAAGTAACCGGCAACCGATAATGTATTGATTGAAGAACGTAATCTCATCTTCAGACCTCGATTACAAGGAAATTACAGAAACTTAACTTATTAACAGGAGATAAATTTCTAAAGGAATTCTTTAATTATACATAATAATGAAATAACCTATATTTGCGTTCACATCTTTAAATTGCTAACCACATAAAACAATTACACATGAAAAAACTTCTACTCTCTTTAGCTTTGATTTTGTTAACCATAACATTTTCAAACGCACAAACAACAGCCACCGATTTCACAGCGGTTGACTGCAACAATGTTTCTCACAATTGTTTCTCCGTCCTTAGTACAGGAAAGGTTATTGTCCTCAACTGGGTAATGCCTTGCAGCACATGCATTCCTGCTTCAGTAAGCGCTTACAATATTGTGCAGGGATTTGCTGTGTCCAATCCCGGTCAGGTTGTGCATTATCTTGTAGATGACAACGGAGGTACAACATGCGCCACACTGACTTCGTGGGCAAACACCAACGGCATTAGTCCCAACACAACGATTTTCAGAAATTTCGGAAATGTCATTAACGAAGCCAACTATGGAGGCACCGGAATGCCTCACGTTGTTGTAATCGGTCCGGACCAGTTAATCTATTTCAACGGGCGTAACGCAGCCGCAAACAACCCGACAGCAGTAACCAACGCTATTAACCAGGCATTGCTTGCCACAGGAATTCAGCAGCCGGTAAATAGTGTTTTCAATCTCTCTGTTGCAACTTCGCTGAAGTCAGTTACGGTGAACTACACGCTGAGTGAAAACGCCAATGTCACATTGAGTATGCTTAATGAAATTGGTCAGTCAGTAAGCAAGCAGGAATTGGGAAAGCAACCTGCAGGAAAACATAATGCTGATTTTGATTTAAACGGGATTGCCGAAGGAATTTATTTCATCCGCTTGTCCACAGAAAATAATTCTCAGACAATAAAGTTCTCAGTAACCAAATAAGGTTTCTTTTAATATCCGAACAACCTGCATTTCGATAACAAGAAATGCAGGTTGTTTCTTTTCGCAGCCATGATATGAATCATATCCGGTACTGACACGCTTCATTTCCATCTTTCTCTGAGCGGAGGAATTTTGTTTACTTTACAAAACGTATGTCAGCAGCAACAGCATGGAGAAATGTTTTGAGCGAAACGGGAGACATCGCGCGTTTCACGGGAAGATTTTTTCGTGAGTTCTTCAGACCGCGCTACGAGTTCGCAGAATTTTTGAAGCAATGTTTCAGTATCGGATACCAGTCGCTGCCATTAGTGGCGCTGACGGCTTTCATCATGGGGCTTGTCATCACCATTCAATCGCGGCCTACATTGGTGGAGTTTGGAGCGGAGGCATGGTTGCCTAAGATGGTTTCTGTTTCCCTGGTGCGCGAAATTGCGCCTGTGATTTCCGCGCTTATATGCGCGGGAAAAATCGGTTCGTCTATCGGTGCTGAACTTGGCTCGATGAAAGTCACTGAACAGATTGACGCGATGGAAGTGTCCGGCACCAACCCGTTTAAGTTTCTTGTTGTGACGCGCGTGCTTGCCACAACACTTATGATTCCGGTGCTTGGTATTCTTGCCGATGCAGTTTCACTTTATGGCGGATACATCGGTGCGAACATCCGCGGTGTAGTGAGTTGGGATTTATACTGGAGCCAGTGTTTTGACGCGCTGAAATACGGTGACGTAATTCCTGCCGTGACGAAAACATTTTTCTTCGGTTTCGCTATCGGAATCATCGGCTGCTACAAAGGATATAACACACAGAAGGGAACGGAGGGCGTTGGCATTTCGGCAAACTCTGCCGTGGTGGTTTCTTCACTTCTTGTTTTCATGATTGATTTAATTGCAGTGCAGATTGCCGACCTGTTTGGACTTACATGACATGCTTGCAGAAACAGAAATCATACAGGAGAAATCCGGCACAAGCGGGACGGATTCATCAGAGTCGGTGATTCATCTTGGCAAGCTGAACAAATCATTTGGCGACAATCATGTGCTGCGCGATTTTGATTTTGATTTATACGCAGGAGAAAATGTTGTCGTGCTCGGAAAATCCGGGTCGGGAAAATCTGTTTTGATAAAGTGCATCATCGGTTTGATGAAACCCGATTCAGGAACGCTAACTGTTTTCGGAAAGGATATTCCTGAATTGCCGCATCAGGAGCTTGACCAAATCCGCATGCGTGTGGGATTTTTATTTCAGAGCAATGCGTTATATGATTCCATGACCGTGAGAGAAAATCTTGAATTTCCGCTGAGGCGGCACGGACTGCACACAACAAAAGAACAGGTGGATGAGTTGGTGTTGGAAGCGCTCACTAATGTCGGTCTTGCCGAAACGGTTGACATGATGCCTTCGGAACTTTCTGGCGGAATGAGAAAACGGATTGCTCTTGCACGCACGCTGATTCTTAAACCCGAAATAATTTTGTACGATGAACCCACCACCGGTCTCGACCCCATCACAGGAAAAGAAATCAGCAACCTGATGAATATGGTTCAGAAAAAATACAACGCTTCCTCCGTCATCATCACACACGATATGACCACGGTGCGCATCATTGCTGACAGAATCATCATGCTCATTGACGGAACGTGTTATGCGGACGGAACGTATGACGAGCTGAGAAAATCTGATGATAAAAAAGTAAAACAGTTTTTTGAATAACATGACAAAAGAATTCTCCCGTAATATCCGCCTCGGAGTTTTTGTCCTTGCAGGCACAGCGTTTCTCATCATGCTGCTCTACTTCATCGGCAGCAAGCAAAATCTTTTCGGCTCCACGTTCCGCATCAGCGCACAGTTTTATACAGTCAACGGACTGATGCCGGGAAACAACGTCCGCTTTGCCGGCATAGATGTCGGCACGGTGGAGCGCGTGGAAATCATCAGCGACTCTACCGTGAGCGTAACCATGCTCATCGAAGAAAAAGTCCGCCACTACATAAAGAAGAATGCCGTTGCCATCGTTGGCACGGACGGACTCATGGGAAACAAACTCATCAACATCAATTCTTCAGCCGACCATTCGAAGCCGGTTGAAGAAGGTGATACCATACGCACCATCCGTCCTGTTGAAATGGACGACATGGCGCGCACGCTCAGCGTCACCAATGAAAACATGAAAGTCATCACGAACAACCTGCGCAGCATCACTGAAAAAATCAATAACAAAAATACGCTCTGGTCGCTGCTTCAGGATACGGTGGTAGCGGAAAATGTAAAAGCCACCATCGTCAACATCAGGCAAGTGAGCAGCGAGAGCGCAGTCATCACCGGCAACTTCAAAAATATTTCCGAAGACATCCGCAACGGAAAAGGAACACTGGGCGCGCTCATCACCGACACTTCGCTTGCCTCGCATATCAACCAGGTAATCGTGCGGCTCGATAATTTTTCCGACTCAGCCGCCATTATCACAGGCGACATATCGCGCATCGTCAGCCGGGTGGAGCAGGGGCAGGGTTCAGTAGGTGTGCTGATGACGGACACAACTTTTGTTCACCTGCTCAATGAAAGCATGGAGAACATCCGCAAGTCATCCGAGAATTTCAACGAGAACATGGAAGCCCTCAAACACAGTTTCCTGTTAAGAGGATATTTCAGAAGACAGGAGAAAAATAAAACTAAAAATTGAATAGGGGAGAAGCATCACATCTTTATAAATATTTTTGTTTATTGAAAATGCATGGCTTTGAAAAGAACACCTGCCGGCATAGAATAATCCCCCTCCTGTCCTTTTGAAAAAAGCAAGACATGATAAGAGTCATATTTTATTGGGAGGTTATTGCCTAATGTTGCATGACCGAATAACAGTTTCATGATTGGTTTGCAAAAAATATTTTCTGATGGCGCTTTTGTAAATAGCCATAGCACTCCGGGAAATTTCCAAACGCATTCCGGTAATAACGAAATGCATCCGGGCAATGCCGCAGCGCGTTCGGGTAATAACGAAACGCATTCCGGTAATAGCGAAATGCATCCGGGTAATGGCGCAGCGCGTTTGGGTAATAGAAAAACGCGTTCGGGTAATAGGAAAATGCATCCGGGTAATGCCCAAGCGCGTTCGGATAATAGCGAAATGCATTCGGGTAATTCTTTAGTGCATTAAAGAAATAGAAAAACGCATTCGGATATTATTTTAATCCATTAAAGAAATAAAAAAACGCATTCGGACATTATTTTAATCCATTAAAGAAATAGAAAAACGCACTGAAATAATATTTTAATGCATTAAAGAAAAAGAAAAATGCATTTTTCAAATTGTAAAATCGATTTTAAGCGAAATTTCGAACTTTTTAATAAAAACCAATAAAACCCAACAACCATGAGAAAATTTATAACCAACATGCTCACCCGGCTCACAGGGCTGAAAACCGGCATACACGCCAATGCAGGCGACTGGACAGGACAGCCGGTTCAGGAAGCCGACATTGACGCGCAGATTTTGCTGCTCAATGGCAAGGAAGCCGAAATTGACGCAGCCGAAGATGCGCTCAAACTCCGACAGAGCGAAGGGCACACGCTGGTGAACACGGCTGACGATATTGCCGACCAGGCCGAAAGCCTTGCCCGCGGAATTCACCAGCAGAATCCGGTTAAGCTCACCGAATATAACATTAAGCAGCGCAAAGCGCCTGCTCCGAAAAACCCTCCGGGCATGGCGGTGATTGCTTCGCTCGCTGACGACAGCGATGGCATCGGCTTTGTCATCACCACCCAGGCGCTGGCTTATGCCGAAACGTTCGACATCGAGCGCGCGGTGACCGAAGCCGATGTGATGACAGCAACTGTTTTCTCCCACCTCAAGACCACGCAGAAACTGACATACATTGACGATGAGGTAATCACCGGCAAGCGCCATCATTACCGCGTGCGCGCCTCCAACCGCAAAGGCAGCGGTCCGGTGAGCGCAAGCGTGAGCGCCATTCAGTAAAAACTATCCACAGATGCCACAAAACCCTGCCCTCGTAATTTCCGGGGCGGGGTTTTGGGTTGAGGGATATTTGTGGTAATATTGTGTCATGGTTTTATTAAATGAATAGGATGAAAAAAATAATTGGACTCATGATTACTATTACTTTTTGTAGTCCTGTCATTGCGCAGATAGGTAATCAATGGCAAAAAACTTATGGAGGTACAGATTCGGATTGGGCAAATTATATTGTGTTGACAAGTGATGGAGGATTTATTATAACTGGTTTTACAGAAAGTTTCGGAGTTGGTGGTACTGATGTTTATTTAATAAAGACAAATTATTATGGTGATACTCTTTGGACCCGAACTTATGGCGGTTTAGGTGATGATGAAGGTCAAGTCGTCAGGCAAACAAATGATGGCGGATATATTATAGGAGCTACTACGAACAGCTTTGTACCAGGTAATCAATTAGACCTGTACCTGATTAAAACCGATAGTGTTGGAAATTTAATCTGGTCGAAAACCTATGGTAACTTTTACCTGGAGATACCCACAGTAATAGAAATTACTGCAGACGGTGGTTATGTAATTAATATTGACTACCAAGGATTAATGAAGGTAGATGGCATCGGCAATATGATTTGGATTAGAAAATATGGTTCTACTTTTCCTTATGTGGTTAAGTCATTCAAAGCAACAAATGATGGTGGCTTTATCCTAACGGGAATTAAAGATACTTCATTTAGCTCTTTAGAAAGGATTTTTTTATTAAAAACTGATAGTATCGGAAATCCACTTTGGTCAAAACTCTATATGGATACTTCCTATAATACTTATGGCTTATCGCTTTGCATAACAAATGATAATGGATATGCGATAATAGGCCAGAGGCAAGATATTAATACAATACATTTTATTAATTTTTTGAAGACAGATTCAAATGGAAATTTGATTTGGTATAAACAAATAGAAGCCATTTCGCATCCTGCAACAAGAGGAACTTTTATCCAGCAAACAGCTGATGGTGGATATATGCTGACAGGATTTCGGGATAATGGGGCATCGAATGATATTCATTTAACAAAGTCCGATAGTAACGGCACATTAATTTGGTCAAAAATAATTGGAACTTTTAATGGGGATGAAATCACTTATTGTTGTCAGCAAACATCCGACCAAGGTTATATTACAAGCTGCACTACTGCTGGATTTGGTGACCCAACAGGGGATGTGTATCTTATTAAGACAGATAGTAACGGAACTTCAGGATGTAATGAAAGCAATCTGTCAGCTTGGTTCACTAATATTAATACTACAACTGTAAGCTATCCTGTTACAGTAAATTCTGTAACCTTAACGATAACTACTCCTTCTACAATTACTGGTAGTTCTAATGTGACAATTACTTTGCTTTGTCCAATCTTAACCGGCATATTTAGTAGCATTGAACTATATGCTGGCTTTAATCTTTTCCCCAACCCCGCCACAGAACAATTGATAATTGATAATGGAGAATTGAAAATTGAGCGTGTTGAAATTTATGATGTGGTGGGAGAAAAAATTATTCATTATCCATTATCCATTTTCAATTCTCAATTAACCATTGATGTTTCTGCGCTGCCTTCGGGAATTTATTTTATTACCGTAACGGATGATGCGGGGAACAGGGTGGTGAGGAAAGTGGTGAAGATGTAAGCAGCTACACAGGCAAAAACAAAAGGCGCGCCGGTGAAAAATCGGGACGCCTTTTTTGTATTGCAATGTTGCGGTTGGTTTTTGGAGAGCATCACACTTCCTGCGCCATTTTCATTTCATGCAGTTCGAAATGATAGTCCTCAATCACAAGATTCGATAAAAGTTTTTTGCAGGCGAGGTCAACCTGTGCTTTTGCCGCCTCTGCATCTTCCGCTTCAATTTCGAGCGTGATATGTTTTCCGATGCGCACATTGTCAACGGAAGTGAATCCCATTTTTTTCAATCCCGAGGTAACTGCTTTTCCCTGCGGGTCGAGCAATGCCTTGAGCGGCATCACGTTTATTTCTGCTGTGTATTTCATTTTGATGGCGAATAAAAATATTTTTTTCCGAGCACCGACAAAAGTATGTAAAGCAAAATAATGAGCGGCACTGCCGACACGGAATAAAATATGACAAGAAACAGCGAAAGGAAAAGAAAGACAAACTGAATCCTGTTCGCTCCTGTCACATTTCCTTTGAACTTAATGGAGAACAGCGGCACTTCGGAAACCATCATGGCAGAGAGGAAGATGATGACACCAACCAACACCCACGGATTCATCATTAACGGTTTCAGCAAACCATTGCTGAGAAAAATCAGCGGGAAGGATGCAAAAAATATTCCTGTTGAAGGAATGGGAAGCCCGAGAAATATTTCCTGCTGACGTGTGTCAATATTAAATTTTGCAAGCCGGAGAGCACCGAAAACAGGAATGAGGAATGAAAAATATTTCAGCCAGTCCAATGAAGGGTCAGGATAGGTTGTGTGAAATGTAAATTGATTGACAAGAATGAAAGCGGGAGCCGCACCGAAACTGATAACATCAGCGAGTGAGTCGAGTTGCTTGCCGATATCGGAATAAGCATTCAACATCCGTGCGGCAAGTCCGTCAGCGAAGTCGAAGAGCATCGCAATAAAAATAAATGCTGCCGCCCATTGCTCGTTCAACTGCATGCTCAGGTATATGGAAATGCAGCCGCAAAGAAGATTGCAGCAAGTGATAAAGTTGGGAATGTGTTTTTTCATTTTAACAAATTGCACGACAAATGTAAGGGAAGTAAAATAAAATAGGGAGGTATTTATTCTATTCCATGCAAAGACCACAGGGAGAGTTAAAATAAATTTTAGTGATAGAACCTTTATCACGACCTTTGGTCAGGAATATATGTTTCCAAAATGAAAACGAATTCAATCAGGATATTTTCGTTCACCACCTGCATAATTACTATTGCATTGTTTTGTGGAATTAAAAACGTCACGGCACAAAAAAACCTTTCACAGCTTTCGCATTTTTCCTTCGCCTCGGGAAACACCTGTGCCGGTGTCTGGTATTACGTTGACAGTTTAAACAGGGAATATGCGCTTGTCGGAACAAGGCAAGGTCTTGCAATTATTGATGTGACTCAGCCAACTTCTCCGAATCAACTTTTCCTGATTCCCGGCAACACCAGCAATTGGAGAGAGGTAAGGACTTGGGGAAAATATGCGTATGTGACAACAGAGGGAATTGATTTAATTGACTCGACAAAAAACGGATTGCAGATTTTAAATCTCAGTTATCTCCCTGACTCGGTTCCGGCAAAAATCTGGAAAGGCGATGGAGCAATTACAAACCAGCTTCAGAAAGCGCACTCTGTAAATGTTGACAACGGATATGTGTTTATCAACGGAAGCAATCTTGCCAATGGCGGAGTGGTCATAGCGGCTTTGGCTGACCCGTGGAATCCGCAGTATGCGGGACAGTTCAACGGAGGGTATATTCATGATTGCTTTGTGCGTGGAGATACCATGTGGGCAAGCGGGTTAGGTGCAGGATTTTTTGTCGTGAATATTACCAACCGCGCTAATCCTGTGGCGATAACATCCCAGCCGACCCCCTATAATTTCAATCACAACGGTTGGCTTTCGGATGACAGCAAATATTTTTTTACAACGGATGAAATACACAATGCTCCCGTTGCCAGCTTCGATGTCAGCAACATCTGGAATATTACTTTGCTCGATACTTACCGCTGCACCAACATGGATTCTTTCGAAGTTCACAATGTGCGGTGCTTCAACGATTATCTTATTTGCCCTTCTTACGGCAGCCAGGTAACCATGGTGGATGTGAAGCGTCCGTCTAATATGGTTGAGGTTGGAAATTTCACAACAGGAAACGGCTTGTGCTGGGATGCGATTCCTTTTCTGCCGTCAGGAAATATTCTTGCAACCGATAAAGCCAACGGATTATTTGTATTAGCTCCAACGTATGTCCGCGCTTGTTATCTCGAGGGCTCGGTAAAGGACAGCATTACAGCGCTGATAATTAATGACGCACGGGTTGAAATTCTCAGTACTCCTGTTTCCACCGTCAGCGACTTCTACGGAGATTACAAAACAGGAACGACTGATGCAGGAACGTACTGCGTGCAGTTCTCCGCGCTGGGTTACAGTTCAAAAGTTATCAGGAATGTAACGTTGACCAATGGCGAGGTTACGATTTTAGATGTTGCACTTTCTTTTAATAACTCTTCGCTTGAATGCGCTGAGGCAGTCGAGCACTACGGAGTGTTTCCTAATCCTGTTTCTTCAACCGCTATAATCCGTTTCAAAGGGTTAAACCCTGCAGCGGAAAATGTATTCTTGCTTTATGATGTCATGGGTAAAAAAGTTTCAGAGGCGAAAATCACGGATGCGGCTGAATTTGTTTTTGAACGTAAGTCACTCTCACGGGGAATTTATATTTACAAAGTGCTCAGCGGAAGCAGTGTTTTTGCAGTTGATAAAATTGTCGTTGATTAGAAACTTAACCCAATCCGGCTCCGGTTTCC
>DATDOJ010000399.1:0-6387 GCA_035293345.1 Bacteroidia bacterium | reverse complement strand
CGTCCAAAAATTTTTTAATTTTATTTTTTCAGAAAGGCGGGTTGTCTTCGAAATCATCCATGCGGGATGACTTGATGATGTTGCTGCCGGGGAAGTCAACCACGGAGGCGCCTGTGTCGGCTGGTTCGAGCTGGAATGATTCGAGCTCGACAAATTTGGCGAGCTTGTCAATGAAGCGCACCTTGACGTCTTTGAGCGCACCGTTGCGGTGTTTGGCAATGATGATTTCGGCAACGCCTGCGGTGGGGTTTCCGTCTTCGTCTTCGGTGAGGTTGTAGTATTCGGGACGGTAGATGAAGCATACCATGTCGGCATCCTGCTCGATGGCTCCTGATTCGCGGAGGTCAGAAAGCTGCGGGCGTTTGGTGAGGCGCGCTTCGACCGAGCGGTTCAACTGGGAGATGGCGATGACGGGTACGTTGAGTTCTTTGGCAATGCTCTTGAGCGAACGGGAGATTAAACTTATTTCCTGCTCGCGGTTGCCGGAGCGGGAATCAATTTCGGCACGCATGAGCTGGATGTAGTCAATGATGATAAGTTCCACGTTGTGCTGCACTTTGAGGCGCCTGCACTTGGAACGCAAATCGAAAATGGAAAGGGCGGGCGTGTCGTCAATATAGAGTGGCGCTTCGGAAATATTTTTTACGAGGGAGTTGAGTTGCTCCCACTCGTGGTCTTTGAGCGCGCCTTTGCGGAGTTTGTCGGCAGCGAGTTCGGTTTCGGCAGAGATGAGACGCATGGATAACTGCACGGCAGACATTTCAAGAGAGAAAACAGCGACAGGTTTTTTTGCAAGCACGGCTGCATTGCGTGCCAATGAAAGAACGAAAGCAGTTTTTCCCATGCCTGGTCTTGCAGCAATAACAACCAAATCCGACTTCTGCCAGCCGGAAGTTACCTGGTCTAATGCCGCGAACCCTGAGGGGATACCGGTGATTCCGCTTTCCTGCCTGCGTGCATGTTCAATCTGAATGATAGATTGACTGACAAGGTCTTTCATTTCCGCATAGTTGCTGCGGATGTTTCCCTGCGCTACATCGAAAAGATTTTTTTCTGCGCGGTCGAGCAAATCGAAAACATCGGATGTCTCGTTGTATGCATCGCGGAGTGTTTCACCTGAGATGCGGATGAGTTCGCGCTGGATATGTTTTTGTAAAACAATACGTGCGTGATATTCGATGTTGGCTGCGGAGGCAACGGGGCGGGTGAGTTGGGTGAGGTAATATGGACCACCGATTTGTTCGAGTTCTCCGCTTGAGCGGAGTTCGGCAGAGACGGTGAGCAAATCAATGGGCTGCGACTTTTCGAACAACCTGCGGATGGCTCCATAGATGATGCGGTGAGCGTCTTTGTAAAAACAATCCGGAGGAAGAATATCTATGACGGAAGTGAGCGCGTTCTTCTCGAGCATGAGCGCACCGAGCACGGCTTCTTCGAGGTCGAGCGCTTGCGGTGGCAACTTGCCGAACTGCGACTGTAGCATTACATCTGTAACGTGCTGAGCGGGATTGTTGGCTGTGCCTTTTCCTCTCTGCTTATATGAATCCGTCTTCTTAGCCATTGAAAAATTTGTGGGGCATCAAAAATAGCATAATAGAAATCTGCCTTTTCAAAAAAGAAAAATATATTTTTTTTTCAACAATGGTTGAAGGGAGAAAAATATTTTTAGGAAAAGAGTTTTACCTCTAAAAAAATATTTTACCGCAGAGGCGCAAAGACGCAGAGAAAAAAATCGGAGAGTTTGTGAAGAAAATAATTAGAGATTCCTCACTTCGTTCGGAATGACAAAAATCCCGCTCTTTCCTCCTAACAAGCGATTGTCACCCCGAAGGTAACGCAGTGAAGTGAGGGGTCTCGTATTACTATTGCAAGGAAAATTAATTTGTTTGCTTCACAACTTCCTCAGCCGCCTCCTCCGCTTCCGAGTCAATATAGACACCCATGGAACAAAACTTGGCGATGCGTTTTTCAACCAGCGTCAGCGTGTACTGATGTCTTAGTTCAGAAACTGTTTTGATGATAACATCTTTTACAATCCTGAACATTTCCTCCTGCTGGGTGTGTGCGCCTCCGAGCGGTTCGGGAATAATGCCGTCAACAAGTTTCAGTGCGAGCATATCAGGGGCTGTGAGTTTCAATGCATCGGCTGCCTTTTCCTTGAAGTCCCAGCTTCGCCAGAGAATGGAGGAGCAGGACTCAGGTGAAATAACGGAGTACCAGGTGTTCTCAAGCATAAGCACCTTGTCGCCTATTCCTATTCCGAGCGCACCTCCTGATGCTCCTTCACCGATGATGATGCAGATGATGGGAACTTTGAGTTGAGACATTTCAAAAATGTTTCTCGCAATTGCTTCACCTTGTCCGCGCTCCTCTGCTTCGAGACCGGGGAATGCACCGGGCGTGTCAATGAGAGTGACTACGGGCTTATTGAATTTCTCCGCCAGCTTAAACAGGCGCAGTGCTTTGCGATAGCCCTCCGGGTTCATCATTCCAAAATTTCTGTATTGCCGCTGCTTGGTTGTGCTGCCTTTTTGCTGCCCGACAAACATCACGGTTTGTCCGTTCACCAATCCCATTCCGCCAACTACTGCTTTATCATCGGCAACATTCCTGTCGCCAAATAATTCCACGAAGGTGTTGTCGGTGATTGCCTGGATGTATGCTAATGAATACGGACGGTCGGGGTGGCGCGAAAGCTGCACACGCTGCCAGGGAGAGAGGTTGCTGTAAATAGTTTTCTGAACGGAAATAATTTTCTGCTCCAGCTCCGCAATCACCTTGGTCATATCTACCTTGTTTTTTCCGGCAATATCTTTTGCCTTCTGCAGTTGTTCACTGAGCTCCTGGATTGGTTTTTCAAAGTCGAGATAGTTCATTCAGCAATATTTTTCTGCGAACAAATTTACACATATCAGGACGAACAATTTCAAATTAGGTTGTGAATAATATTTTTATACTTTTGCGTGCCTTTTTAAAAAAAAATCTTTCTTCGCGTTACTGAAATTTATCCTAACAAAGAACTAAATATAATTAACTGATATGTACTGGACTCTTGAATTGGCGCAGCATTTGGAAGATGCGCCCTGGCCTGCCACCAAAGACGAACTTATTGATTACGCCATCCGTTCCGGTGCTCCCATCGAAGTGGTTGAAAACCTTCAGGAACTTGAAGACGAAGGCGAACCCTACGAGAACATCGAAGAAATCTGGCCCGACTATCCTACCAAGGATGATTTCTTTTTTAATGAGGATGAGTATTGAGAAATAAGTTATGCGTTATATGTTATTAGTTATACAACTGACTGCATAATACTTCTTGTCGGTTTTTCATTAAACTTTTTCTTTTCGTTTCGCAATGCGGATGTGCAGAGTGCCGGATTGCAGGGCATTTGTCTGCTGAAGCCGCCTGTCGTACATTTGCTTTGTATGAGGCGTAATCAGAAATTATTTCATCAAGGAAAATGATATCCATTGCCATCGTTGAAGACGATAAAGAAATCTGTCAGTCGCTGGCAGAACTGATTAGCAGGGAAAACGATTTTGTTCTTATTAAAACATTTCCCGATGCTGAATCTTTCGTTGAGGCGTTTACGGATTTGAATGTGGATGTGGTGCTGATGGACATAGGTCTTCCCGGGCAAAGTGGCATCCAGGCGGTGGCAAAACTGAAACCGCGAAAACCCAATGTTCAGTTCATCATGTGCACGGTGTTTGATGATGATGAAAAAGTTTTTCAGTCGTTGTGCATGGGTGCAACGGGTTATCTTGTTAAGAACACAACTTCAGATAAATTGAGTGATGCAATACGCACAGCATTTCTTGGCGGGTCGCCCATGTCGGCTTCCATCGCGCGTAAAGTTGTGCAATCGTTTCAGCAGCGGAAAGTTCAGGCAGATGAAGCGGAACTGCTCACTCCCCGACAGTGGGAAATCCTCAATTTGCTCGACCAGGGCTTCCGCTACAAGGAGATTGCGGACAAGCTCGATTTATCATTTGACACCATCCGTACCTATTGCAGAAATATTTACGATGTGCTGCAGGTGCATTCGAGAACAGATGCGCTGAACAAAGTATTTCCTAAAAAATAATTCATAAGCAAACTCCACAATAGTGGATTGTTGTGGACATGACTTAAAATAGTTTTGCAACATTATTTGATTCGCCTTTTAATGCCTGCCACTACTTTTTCAATAATGAAACTTTTCAGGACTCTGCTTCCCGCATTTCTGACGTTGAGTTCCTTCTTTGCTGCCGCACAGAAGAAAAGCGTAGATGAAATTCTGTCTTTGTCCGATGATACTGTCAAGGTGAATGCTTTATTGAGCCACATCCAGTCCATTGTGGAACAACAACCCATCGTTGCCGATTCCTTAACAGACATTGCTTCAGGCATTGCCCTGAAATTAAAATTCAGTACTGCCCTTGCGCGGTGTTATTACATCAAGGGTTCCATAAAACGGATAACGCGCGAAAACAATAGTGCGCTTGAATGGTACAGCAAAGCCATAGAACTTGACACTGAAACCGGCAATAAAAAATCTGCCAACCGTACCGGTTTATATGTTGCCATGGTGCTTGAAAAGCTGAATGAATTCCGCAAGTCAGACAGCATATCGCTGGCTGCAATGAAATATGCCGAAGAAATTCACGACACTTCATCCATCTGTATTGCTCTAAATAATTTGGGCAGAAACGCGCAGGCACAATCGAATTACAACGAGGCATTGAAGTATGCCATGAGAGCTATTCCGTTGCAGGAAAAAATAAACAACAAGAGCGGAATGGCTGTCACCTATAGTTTAATCGGGGTGATTTTGAATCAACAGAAGCGATATAAAGAAGCCATTGAATATTATAACAAGGCGATAGATTTGAATCTCGAACTTGGCTTAGTTCATAAGGTGGGAATGTTTTATGGCAACATCGGTAATTCATACAAGGATTTAAAGGATTACAAAAAGTCCCGTACAGCTTATCACAAAGCAATTCAATATGACGATAATGAAGTTGACCAC
Organism: Bacteroidia bacterium; assembly: GCA_035293345.1. Taxonomy (GTDB): domain Bacteria; phylum Bacteroidota; class Bacteroidia; order AKYH767-A; family 2013-40CM-41-45; genus 2013-40CM-41-45. The sequence goes on along the minus strand of DATDOJ010000399.1, from coordinate 1,372 downwards.
AAGAAACTCGGTAACGATTACACCAACCTCGCCATCCTTTTTTACAATATGAAACTTTTGGACAGCGCATTCTATTACGGAAGAAAAGCGTTGGAGATTAATAGAATGTATAATGACGAGCGTGGCATTGCAACGACATACGCCAACATGGCTCTGTGGGCATATGAAGCAAATGATTTTGAGAAAAGCAAAACCTATGTTGACTCCAGCGAAATGCTCGCCATCAAAGTAAATCATAAGCACCTGCTTATTACAACCAATGCAGTCAAAGCAAAGCTCAAGGCAAAAGAGAATAACCTGCAGGAAGCGTATGAAGACCTCGAGAAATCAATAGCGGTAAAGGACAGCATCTATAACCTGGAGAGCGCGAAACAAATCAGTGAGCTGATGACCAAATACGAAACCGAGAAGAAGCAAAACGAAATCAATCAGCTTAATGCAGAAAAAGAAATCAGCACAGTAAAGATGGCAAGGCAGCAGACAGTTAATTATTCGCTTGCTGCTATTGCATTTCTGATTCTGTTGTCATCCGCGTTGATTTACCGCAACGTTCAGAAAAAACGCGAAGCAGAAAAACAGGTAGCCGTTTTGGAAAAGCAAAATGCCATCGAAAGCATGCGCACTAAAATTGCAAGCGATGTGCACGATGACATGGGCGCGGGATTGACTAAGATGGGTTTGTTCTCCGAGCAGCTTCTGCAAAGCAAAACGGTTACAGAAAAAGAAAAACAACTCCTTGAAAAAATTTCTGCTCAATCAAAAGAAGTTATTGACGGCATGCGCGAAATCATCTGGGCGAGCAACCCGGCAAACGATAATCTGAAAAGCATGCTCGGATTTATGCGGCAATATATTGACCGATTCTTTGACGGCACAAACATCCGCCCCGTAATTAATTTTCCTCACGACATTGGAGAAGTGGTGCTGCATCCCGAAGTGCGCAGGAATCTTTTTCTTATCCTGAAAGAGTCGCTGAACAATGCGGTGAAATATTCCGGCTCCGATAAAGTGGATATTGATTTCAACAACGAGCAAGAGAAATTCAACCTCAACATAAAGGACTACGGCAAAGGCATGGACGATAAAAACCGCGATGCTTTCAGCAACGGATTGCGCAACATGCAGATGCGTGCCGAACAGATTCAATCTGCTTTTAAAATGATTACCTCACCGGGAAAGGGTGTTCAGATTTTTATTGAAGGGAAGCTTTATTGAAATCACACCTGTCCCGTCCCGATGCATCGCATAGGCGTCAACCTAAGAACGCGAGTTATGACACATTTTGTTGTTGAAAACACGTTGGCAACAAGTGATTGATAAAAGTAAACAGGTGCGTATTAGATGAAATTAAACTTCAACATCTAATGGCATC
>DATDOJ010000398.1:0-9908 GCA_035293345.1 Bacteroidia bacterium | reverse complement strand
TCTTCAGGAAGCTCCGTTCTTTTCTTCGGATAATTTTCGAACATCATTTTTATTTCCGGGTTGTCAGATGTTCTTTTCATCCGACATATTTTTTCCAAAAGTAATTCTTTCCTAAAACAAAATCCCGTGCAGGCGAACAAGCCATCATTAACGCGGTGCGGTTGTAATTAAAACCTCTGTGCAACTCTGCGTTTTTTTCTCCGTGTTCTCTGTGTTAAAATATTTTTTTCTCAATTAGAAAACAAGTATTAAAATACTTAACAGCCACAAAGTTATACCCTTTATTTAATCAAAAATAAACATTAAGCATCTCTACGCCCATTTCTATCTCCTCATAATTCATTTCTGTTTAACCATAATTCGTTTCTGCCTAATCATTATTGGTTTCCGTTAAACCTTAATTCATATCTGTCTTATCATTATTCGTTTCTGTTTAATCATAATTCATATCTGCTTAACCTTTATTGCTTTCTGCCTTATCAATATTCATTTCTGTTTAACTAAAATACACTTCTCTCTAACCATAAATCATTTCTAAACGCCCTTATCGCATATCTCAATACTCTTAACGCACATCTCTCCACTCCTATTTATTATCTCCCCTCCCCCAACTCTAAACTATGCACTCCGAACTATAAACTTTGCCTGCCCCGATTCATTCGGGGAACTTCAAACTTCAAACGTTGAACTAATTCATCATTCTGAATTCTGAATTCTACATTTTGCATTTCCCATTAACTTAGCCCCCGAAACAATACCACCCATGGGACGAGCTTTTGAAAAGCGAAAACACAAGATGTTTGCCCGCTTCGAGAAGATGGCGAAAACATTCACGCGCATCGGGCGCGAAATAGCTATTGCCGTCAAGAAAAACGGACCCGACCCCGATGGCAACCCGCGCCTGCGCATGGTGATGCAGAATGCCAAAAACGTCAACATGCCCAAAGAACGTGTTGAGGCAGCCATCAAAAAAGCATCCTCCGTTGATGAAAAGGATTATGAAGAAATTGTTTACGAAGGTTATGCACCCGGAGGTATTGCACTCTTGGTTGAATGCGCCACTAACAACCCCACGCGGACTGTTGCCAACCTGCGCATGCACTTCTCGCGACACGAAGGCGAACTCGGCAAATCCGGCTCGGTGGAATATTTGTTCGAGCGCAAAGGTGTTTTCAAAATTTCTGCTGAGAACAGAAACGTTGAAGAGCTCGAACTCGAACTGATTGACTATGGTGCTGATGAAGTGTACGAAGAAGAAGGCAGCATTTATGTTTACACCTCCTTTGCCGACTACGGCAAAATGCAAAAAGCGCTTGAAGACAAAAACATTCCCATCGTCAGCGCTGAGCTGCAGCGCATCACCTTAAATCCCGTTGATGTTTCCGATAACACCGAAGCAAGCGTGCACAAACTCATTGAAACATTAGAAGAAGACGATGATGTGCAGAATATTTTTCACAACATGAAGTAATCATCGAATAACGAATATGCGAATTACGAATGCATGTGTCCCAATGAATCAGGGCATCATCTTGATTGAAACATCGAGGCACAACAAAGCATGGTTTTGTAACCTCTGCTTTTCAAATAACGATTAAGGGGTAGCTGACAACATAAAAAACCATGAACAAAAAACTTATCCTCCTGCTTTCGCTGTTCGGAATCGCAATGGCGTTTATATCCACATACTGGATTACATCCACCGCGGCAGAACTTTCTGTCTGGTTCGTCATACTGCTTGCCTGTGCTTACGTTATCAGCACGAAATGCAGCCAAAAATATTTTCTCAATGGTTTTGTGACTGGCATCCTGTGCAGCTTATTCGTCACTGCCGCCCACATCTGGCTGTTCGATGATTATGCTAACCATCACCTGGAAAGAGTGTTGCTGTTCAGCAATATGCCCATGTCTCCGCGCACGGGAATGGCAGCATTGTCGCCTGCATTCGCCATCGTTTCCGGATTGGCGCTTGGATTGTTTTCTTTCATCGCTTCGAAAATCGTAAAAAGTCCCACTCCGGCAGCAGCCTGAACTGATTACTTTTTTTCCTGCTTCACCAGCAGGTTTTGCTTTTCAGTGCAACCAGAAGCCGCTGGTTTGCATCTTTAATTTATTGATTGTCACTGACAATTCATAAGAAGTTTATTTCACCTGTAAAATTTCTCCCATGAAAAAAAACATTCTCCCCGTTTTCATGGCACTGTTTTTTTTCTTCGGAAATATTTCCACACCCAGCGCCCAAACAACTCCGTGCTATATTAATACCGGAATTCAATTCGACCCTGACACTGCCACCCCGTTCAGTTTGTCCGGCATTACCAATGATGACCAGTATTCCCCTGTGATAAGCATCGGATTTAATTTCTGTTTTTTCGGAACTTACTATACACAGGTGGTAATTTCTTCGAACGCTTATTTGTCTTTTAACCCTGCATACGCAAGTGGCTTTAGTCCGTGGTATATTCCCGTAACACCTGCAGTTCCAAGCGCAACACTTCCTATGAACTGTGCATTCATGGCATGGTCGGATTTGTATCCGCCTGCCGGAGGGTCAATAAAATATAAAATCATTGGCACTGCGCCTTACAGAAAATTTATTGTGTTTTATGACCATGTTCCCTATTTCACACCCGGAATATGCGTGGGAAATTTTTTCACAGGGCAAATCATTCTTTGCGAAAGCACTAACTCTGTTGAAATGCATATTCTCGATAAGCCAATCTGTGCAGCATGGAATGGCGGAAGAGCGGTTCAGGGAGTTCAAAACAGTATGGGAATGGCAGCCGTTGCTGTCCCGGGAAGAAATGCAACGCAATGGTCAACCGCCAGTGAAGGTTCCATCATCTCACCCGTTTGCCAGTGTCCGAACCAGGCAGGCGAAAACATTATTTCAGGAAAAGTTTATCGCGATGATAATGCGAACTGCATCTTTGACGGAACAGATATTGGTTTTGCCAACGCTTATGTGCGCCTCGACCCGTGGCCTCTTTATTACACTACCGATGCCTTGGGCAATTATGTGATGCATGTTGACACAGGCAGTTTCAATGTGAGCCAGGTTCCTGTTGCTTATCGAACGCAACTTTGTCCTGCTGCCGATTACCCCGTTACATTTTCTACAACCCCGCTGACTTTTCCCAATGCTGATTTTGCCGACTCCCTTGAGCACTGTCATGACATAACTGTGGGGCTGACTTCAGGACTTCAGCGCGTGTGCCGGAGTAATAACCTGTATGTCCAATGCTGCAACTACGGTCCTTACCCGGCATACAATGTATTCTTCACCATCGTGCTCGAAGATTCCACTTACCTCGTCAGCCCGCTTAATTATATTGCCAATCCTGCGCCCCTCACCTACCAGTTTGCACTCGGAACACTTCAGCCGAATCAGTGTGTAAACTTTACTATTCAGGATTCTGTTGATTGTGCGGTGCCGCTGGGAAGAATTCTTTGCTTCAGTGCATACGTAACCGCTGATTCACTTGATTGCGATATTTATAATAACAGCGATGGCGACTGCCGAAATGCTGTCAACTCCTATGACCCAAATGACAAACAAGTTGCCTCGCAGAATTTTTCGCAGAACGGTTACGTGGTGCAGGAAAACATCACGGCAAATGATACGCTGACCTATGTCATCCGTTTTCAGAATACAGGTAATGATGTTGCATACAATGTGGTTATCATGGATACCATTTCGCAATATCTCGACCTTGGAACCATTGATGTCATTGGAGCAAGCCATTCGTACATCATGACTCTTAACGAACACATCGTCATTATCGCATTCAACAACATTATGCTGCCCGACAGCAACACGAACGAACCGGCAAGTCACGGCATGATTAAGTTCAAAATACGCCAGCGCCCGGGAAACCAGCCGGGAACGGTTATCTATAATTCCGCTTCCATATTTTTTGACCTGAACCCGCCAATCTACACCAATCAGACAGAAAACATAATTCCTTTCAGTGGCGGCACTTCAGTTGAAAATATTTCTGCTGATGGTGAGATAAAAATTTATCCTAATCCTTTCTCTGATTACACTACGCTTGTTATCAGCGGCAGCAGGTCAAATAATAATATCAAAGAAAAAATAAAATGTTCCGATTTGCTCGGCAGGGAAATTCCGCTGGATATATCGCTGCAATCTGCTTCCGTAAATCAAACAGTCCTTCGAATAAACAGGGGACAACTTAATAATGGAATTTATTTTCTCCGCATTAACACAATAAAACCCTTGACTGCGAAATTGGTTATCAGCCATTAGCAACTATCCCTTTACTGATTACCGGATTACCTTTTACTTCTTCATCTCCAGCAGCTCATTAATTTTTTTCAGATACTCGTTCTCCTGTTTTCGCAATTCCACTTCGCGTTTCAGCGCTATGATGGTTCTGTCTTTCTCCATCATTTTCTGTTTGAGTTCATCAATCATTTTATCCTTCTCATCTTTTGCCGCTTGTCCCTTGTCTCCTGCCCCCTGCCCCTCCTCCACCGGGTAATGCCGGAAGAAATTATAGTTCACTGCCGTGCCGATTTTGTGCAGTGTCTCCACATCAATGGTCGGGCGCGTGGTTAAATACGTGGCTGCAGAGCCGCTCATGCCGAGCGTTCTGCCGAGTTCCTGTTTGGTCATGTGCTTTTGTTTGAGCACTTCCGCAATTTTTTCTCCGATGTGCATGGTAAGTTCGTTTAGAGTTTAGAGTTATAGGTTATTAATGATACAACTGTAACGCCCCTCTTCTAAAGGAGAGGGGAAGGGGGGTGAGGGATAAGGGAGTTAATTATTTTCAAAAATAACCCCTCTTGCACAAAAATATCCGTCATCATCACAAAAGATATTAACACCTCAGCAAGAATAATTATCACTCTCTGAAAAGCAATTGATGTTCCAGCAAATACAATGAATGCTCAATGAGATTCAATGAACACTTCAACAGAAGAAATAGCTGCTACGACAAATGCATCTGTCATGTGCACAAAAGCAATTGATGCCGGCAGTCAGGAATTTGACACCGGCTACTTCACAAATGAGTCAGGTGAAGATAAATTAACTCAAGTTGCTGGTTCAGCACTTCTGATATTTAAGTACAAAAGGTAATTAACTGATGTTACGCAACGAATTGTTTAAATGACAGAGATGGTATGTTGATAACTCAAATGTTTCCCTCCGTCAGCTGACGGATGATTTTCGCAGAGGAGATAAAATGAATATCTGCGTTCATCTGCGAAATCAGCGGGAAAATAAACTCTGCGTAACATCAGTAAATTATCATAGTTTGATTGAAAAAATGATAAATTAGTTTATGGGAATTATTCCCATAACTATGGGAATGTTTCCCATAACTATGGAAATGTTTTCCGTAACTATGGAAATGTTTCCCATAACTATGGAAATGTTTCCCATAACTATGGGAATGTTTCCCATAACTATGAAAATGTTTCCCATAACTATGAAAATGTTTCCCATAACTATGGAAATGTTTTCCGTAACTATGGAAATGTTTCCCATAACTATGAAAATGTTTCCCATAACTATGGGAATGCCTCCTTTATTTAATAACTGATGTTACGCATGGATTTAACATAATACATAGGGGGGTATGTTGATAACTCAAATGTTTCCCTCCGTCAGCTGACGGATGATTTTCGCAGAAGAGATAAAATGAATATCTGCGTTCATCTACGAAATCAGCGGGAAAACAAACTCTGCGTAACATCAGTAATTAAGTTAAATAAGTCAATTAAGGAAATTAAGAAAAAACAAAATCTACTGCAATATAAACAACTTAATTACCTTAATACACTTAATCAACTATCAACTTGAGTTAAATTAATTAACCCTGATAAATTTCCTTGAAGAAACTATTCCGGAATTCCCTGACAAAGTCAGGGCGTAGATTCCTTCAGCCAGCGAAGAAACATCTACGCTGAAATGATTCTTTCCTTTCCTGAGTTTTTCCATTCGGAACAAAACAGTTTTTCCGTTTATATCAACAACTGAAATTGCTGCAGTAAATTCAGACGCACTTTGGTAATCGAGAAAAATAGTTGCCTGTGCGGGATTCGGATATACCGAAGATACATCTTTGTTTTTCGAAGCTGCGCTTTCCATTCCCACGGCAAGTATTGTATCCGCTTCGAGTACAAACAGACCGTTCTGCATATCGGAAGCAAGAATAATATTGCTTGGCAAAAACGGGTAAGCGCCCCAGCATCCTGAATAATCGGGGTTGGGAAGACCCGCTCCGTTTGTCGGATTGGTGTCGAAATAGCCGATGCGCGTTACATTGGTCGAAGTGCTGATGTCGTAAATCTGAATGCCATCCTGATAATACGCAATCACGCCTCTTCCGTTTTTGATGTAGGGATTATGCGGTGTAGCTGTGTCCGATGTCGGAGAAAGGATGGTATCGGCAACAGCAATATTAAACAGGTCGGAAACATCGAGAATGTTCACCGGCAATCCTGTAGGCACTTCATTGCAGTTGATTAACGTGCTGCCGTCATCGCTTAGAAAACTACTGTGGTTGTAATCATTACTTGGGTTCGGGAAATTGCTTATTTGGGTAAACGTGTTGTTGGCATTCAGCTTAAAAATATAAAGTCCCTGGCTGCCGCACGATGCATACACGGTGTCGTTGCGTGCAAACATATCATGTGCATGACCGATAAAACCATAATCATCATTCAGCGTTCTCAGCAGCAGGGGCGACTCAGGATTCGCCAAACTGTACACCGCCATCGAATAATAAATACCGCCCGGACGCGTCACACTGCCGCCATAAAGTTTATCCCCATCAATAAAAATCGTATGCGAACGTTTGAAAATACTGCTGTCGTTGTGAACAAGATGAACCGAATCGGGCAGATAACTCATGTCGGCTATCTGGAATGTATTCGGTCCGCCATCATCGCTCACGATGTATAAATATTTTCCGTACGATTGATATTCATGCCAGATGGATTTATTGGCGTTGCCGATTCCGGGAATGTAATCACGCATAACCGGAGCAACAGGGTTAGTGACTTCAACAATATATGTTCCCGGCTTTGACGAACCGATGACCGCATACTCTCTTCCGCTCGCTGTGTCAACCCAGCCCGTGCATCCCTGGTAACGGATGCCGTAGTATGGTTCGGGAACAACCGTGGTATCATCCCAAACAGAGAGAAGGTTAATATTCTGATGAGAATATTGTGCAAGAATTTCCTGCTGAAAAAAAATTAAAACCGTGATGATGAGCAGGTATTTTTTTTCCGCGATGCGGGATTTCATTTTGTTCAACATGTTGATAATTTTGAGATGCAATAATACGTCAATCAAGTGAAGATATAAGTTCTTTAAAAATATGCGTAAGTTTTCCTTCCGCTTCTTCAGCTGCTTTCAGAACATCGAGGTGGCTGACAGGAACTTGTTCTTCCATTCCTCCTAAATCAGTGATGACTGAAACAGCGAAGCAGGAAAGTTTCATGTGCACTGCAACAATCGCCTCGGGCACGGTTGACATTCCCACAGCATCACCGCCAATGGTACGGATGTACCTGTATTCCGCCTGTGTTTCAAATGTAGGACCCGAAACTGCTGCGTAAACACCAACATGAGCACGAATATTTTTTCTCTCTGCTATTTCTTTTGCCCGGCTGATTATATTTTTATTATACGGCTCACTCATATCCGGAAAACGCAGACCGAGTGACTCACTATTTTTTCCGATGAGCGGATTCGATGGCATCAGGTTGATGTGGTCGCGGATAATCATAAGATCTCCGATTTGATAAGCCGGATTCACCCCGCCTGCAGCATTGGAGATGAAAAGATTTTTAATGCCTAAAAATTTCATTACACGGACAGGGAATGTAATTTCCTGCATCGAATATCCTTCATAGAAATGAAACCGTCCCTGCATCACCACCACGTTTTTTCCTGACAGTTTTCCGAAAATTAATTTTCCCTGATGCCCCGCAACAGTCGAAACCGGAAAGTTTGGAATATCAGAATAACCAAGCGAATGTTCGACAGAAATTTCTTTCACTAATCCTCCCAGTCCCGAGCCGAGAATAATTCCAGCCACAGGTTTGGTTTTAACGAGGGAAAGAATGTGGCTAACTGTTTGCTGAATTTTTTCTGACATACTCAAGGATAGTGTTATCGGAAGTTTCGGAATACTTCTGCAGGAATTTTACTTTAACCGGAAGAACATACACGGGAAGTTCACTGAGCAGGGGAATTAAATTTTCTTTCATCAGCCGCATGGCATCTTTTTCCGTGGTGAGAATAATTTTTTCTTCTCCAACAATATTACTGAAAATTTTTCTCATGCGCTTTATGTCTGTTTCCGTGAAATCATAATGGTCGGCATAGCGAAGCAGGCGGACAAGCGTATAAGAGCGCGTAACGTGAATTTTCAGCGGCAGCGGATTGGCAATGCCTGTAAGCAACAGCACGCGTGTGTTTTTCCCGAATGTTTCGGGGGCTGACAGTATCTCTTTCTTCCAATAAGAAGCAAATGGTTTAAGCTCATCATATACGAGGTAAGAAAACCAAACCTGCTGGTGAAACGAAGGTTTGATTTTTTTCTGCGCTTTTATCCTCCTGTTGTCGTCAATCGAAGGAGGGCATTTGGTGACGATGATGACATCCGCCCGACTCTTCGCTCCGAACGGCTCGCGGAAATTTCCGGCAGGCAAAAGAAATTTGTTTTGAAAAATCGTTTCGTATTCTATCAGCAGAATATTCAGCCCCGGTTTCACACTCCTGTGCTGGTAGGCATCATCAAGCAATATCACCTGCGGTTTTTTTTCCAGCGAAATAAGTTTTTCAATTCCTTCGCGCCTGCTTTCGGAAGTGGCAACCGTAACCTCTTTGTATTTTGTATGATAAAGCATCGGTTCATCTCCTATCAGCGATGCATTGGTGGTTGCTGACACAAGCACAAAGCCCGAAGTTTTTCTTCCATAGCCGCGGCTTAATGTTGCCACCCGATATTGCGGTGAAAGCAATCGGATGATGTGCTCGGTCATCGGTGTCTTACCGCTTCCGCCAGCAGTGAGGTTGCCGATTGAAATGACAGGAACACTGAATCGCTTTGATTTCAGAATGCGCAAATCGTACAGAATATTTCTGACAATAATCACCACGCCATACAGCAGTGAAAAAGGCAGAAGCCAAATCCTCCATTTCATTGGCGCAAAATACATCTATATTTGTTTGCTCGAAAAATCATGACACTTATCAAATCCATTTCCGGAATCCGCGGCACCATCGGAGGCAAGGCGGGAGAAAATTTAACTCCTGTTGACATTGCGCGTTTCGCCTCTGCTTTCGGAATGTGGGTTAAAAAAAATACTAAATCTGCCATGCCCCATATTGTCATCGGCCGCGATGCAAGACCGTCAGGCGAAATGGTGAGGAATATTGTTGTTTCTTCATTGCATGCACTTGGCATTGATGTGACGGATTTGGGATTGTCAACGACTCCCACAGTGGCAATGTCTGTAACCAATTTTAACGCTGACGGAGGAATAATAATCACAGCAAGTCATAATCCGAAAAACTGGAATGCATTGAAACTGCTGAACAGCAAAGGAGAATTTATTTCTGCCGAAGATGGTGAAGCTGTTCTTGAAATTTCAGAACAGGAATCATTTCAGTTTGCTGAAGTGGATTCGCTTGGCAGATATTGCAAGGACGATTCGCAGATTCAAAAACATATTGAACAGATTCTTGCCTTGCCTTTGGTTGACATTGATGCAATCCGAAATAAAAAATTAAAAGTGGTGATTGACTGCGTGAATTCTACCGGAGGAATTGCAGTGCCGCTTCTGCTGAAAGCGCTTGGCGTGAATGAAGTCATTGAACTGTGTTGTGTTCCCGATGGAAACTTTCCTCACAACCCTGAGCC
>DATDOJ010000397.1:0-6993 GCA_035293345.1 Bacteroidia bacterium | reverse complement strand
GAAGTGAAGGACTGGTCGAATGACGGAAACTTTTGTGTGCTGCTCATTGAAGATGCCGAGCCGCTGCTTGCCAAACGGCAGGAGGGAGTGCGCATACAGGGCGTCACCAACCTGCTCAACATGAGCGATGGAATACTCAATGATATGCTCAACCTCCAAATCATCTGCACCTTTAATGTGGACTTAAGAAAACTTGACAGCGCCCTTCTTCGCCCCGGGCGCCTCATTGCGCGAAAAGAGTTTAAACCGCTTGGCGAATTAGACGCTAACATCCTTGCGCAGCGGCTCGGCATAAAACATCATTTCACCTCTTCCGCAACCCTCGGTGAAATCTATTCCATGCAAAAAAATAAAAATACTCTTATTCACGATGTCGAACCCGACAAAGGCGCTTCGACAACAATTGATGATTTAATATAGAGCGCCTCATTAGTTCCTGTTCTGTCAGTCCCTGATGGTCAAAGTTTCGCGCGAGCCAAAAGCGATAGACAACTTCGCCTTGCAGATGAAAGAGAAAAATAAAAATGCCAACTAACCCCCCGTGATGCTCCGCCATTTATTTTTCCTGCTTCTCTTTTTGGTTGCAACAAAAATAAAATCGCAGCCCTTTCCCTCGCAGCTCAACCTCTCCCGGCAATTGCCCGACAGCTTCATTGTCGAATTCAAAACAACCAAAGAAAATTTCTCCATCACTGCTCGTTGCTGATTTATCAAGCGGTGTTTACACTTATACGATTGTTTCTAATGGGATTATCATTGACACCAAGAGAATGTTGAAGACAAAATAAAAGAAACTACTTTATCGTCACCAACTCCCGATACTTCGGCAGGGGCCACAATTCATCGTCAACAAGCATTTCAAGTTTGTCAACGTGGGTGCGGATTTCATCAAAGTATGGTTTCACTTTGTCGCAATAAGCAATCGCTTTGTCGCGGGCGTTTTCGAGCTTGTTGGCTTTCCTGCGCTCAGCAACCAGGTCATCAACATTTTTCTTGATGGAAGAAATATGCGTTGACATTTCATTTATCATGTCAACCTGCATGGAGTATGATGCGGGCTTCATTCCGATGTCTTTCAGCGCCTCCACGTTTTCCGCAAGGCGTGTCTGGTAATTGATGGCTGCAGGAATGATGTGGTTAATGGCAAGGTCGCCAATCACGCGCGCTTCAATCTGAATTTTTTTAGTGTAGGTCTCGAGCATGATTTCATGGCGGGCTTCAATTTCTCTTTCGCTGAAAATATTGTTATCGTGAAAAAGTTTTTCCGATTGCTTTGAAACATAAGCATCGAGCGCAAGCGGAGTGGTCTGCACGTTACCCAAGCCGCGCTTCTTTGCTTCTTTCACCCACTCATCGCTGTAGCCGTTTCCTTCAAAGCGGATGTTCTTTGAACTGACGATATATGAACGCAGCACACGGAGAACCGCTTCGTCCCACTTGACATTTTTTGCTTCCAGAGTACGCACTTCCTGCATGAACTCTGTGAGTTGGTTTGCAACAATGGTGTTCAGCACCATCATGGCAGAAGAACAATTCGCAGAAGAACCCACAGCGCGGAACTCAAATTTATTTCCTGTGAAAGCAAAAGGGGAAGTTCGGTTTCTGTCAGTATTGTCCAAAAGAATTTCGGGAATTTTGCCGATGTTCAGTTTGAGTTCTGTTTTTTCTTCCGGTGTCATTTTTTCTTTCTTCACTTTTTTCTCGATGTCATTGAGCACTTCAGAGAGTTGAGAACCGATGAAGATGGACATGATTGCCGGAGGCGCTTCATTTGCTCCAAGGCGGTGGTCATTGGCAGAGGATGCAATGCTCGCGCGGAGCAGGTCAGCGTTTTCGTAAACTGCTTTAATGATGGAAATAAAAAACGTGAGAAACTGCAAATTGTGTTTCGGTGTGTTGCCCGGTGACAAAAGATTTTTCCCCGTGTTAGTGACGAGCGACCAGTTGTTGTGCTTTCCGCTTCCGTTAATTCCTGCATAAGGTTTCTCATGAAGCAAAACTTTGAAGTGATGCCTGCGCGCCACTTTGTCCATCACATCCATGAGCAATTGATTGTGGTCAACAGCAAGATTGATTTCTTCAAACACGGGAGCACATTCGAACTGGCTTGGCGCAACTTCATTGTGTCTTGTCTTGAGCGGAATGCCGAGCTTCCACGCTTCGGTTTCAAAATCATTCATGAATGCATTCACCCGTTCGGGAATTGAACCGAAGTAATGGTCTTCCAACTGCTGACCCTTGGCAGGCGAGTGTCCGAAAACCGTTCTTCCGGTGATGACTAAATCAGGACGCGCATCACAAAGCGCGGTGTCAACAAGAAAATATTCCTGCTCGATGCCGAGCGTTGCATTCACGCGCGTAACATTCTTGTCGAAATACTGGCACACATCAACGGCTGCTTTATCAAGAGCGTGAAGCGCTTTGAGCAGCGGTGCTTTGTAGTCGAGCGTTTCACCTGTATAGGAAACAAAGATGGTGGGGATGCAGAGCGTTTTCCCGCTGGTACTTTCCATAATGAAAGCCGGTGAACTCGGGTCCCATGCTGTGTAACCGCGTGCTTCAAACGTGTTGCGTATTCCTCCGCTCGGAAAACTTGAAGCATCGGGTTCCTGCTGTGCGAGCGCATTGCCTGAAAAATGTTCTATCGCCTTATTGCCTTCAGCAAGTTCGAAAAAGGAATCATGCTTCTCGGCAGTCATTCCTGTGAGCGGCTGAAACCAGTGCGTGTAGTGTGTAGCTCCGTGCGACAGCGCCCACTCTTTCATGCCGAGGGAAACCTGTTCGGAAATTTTTCTGTCAATGCTCTCTCCTGTTTCGATGGCTTCCATCACGCTGCGGAAAACATCTTTGGGCAGATACTTCTGCATGTTTTCGCGCGTGAAGACGTTGCAGGCGAAATAGTCGGAGACCTTTTTTCCGGGCGGTACCGATTTTACGGGGGTGCGGGTGCTGCTGCTTTCAAGCGCTCTGAATCTGATATTTGACATAGCTATATGTTTTTTATGGGGGTATGGGTAAATATTTATATGTTTTCGGCTGCGAACATATATTTTTTCAGGGGGTCAGGCAAAAAAAAGATATAATATTTTATTAACAGGGGGCAAACCCTGTGAACATAACAGTGAATGAACTTAATCTGACATTAATTTAACATTGGCTTAACACAACATAAGCCGAAGCAGAATTTCTTTGCAGCCAAATCAAAACAAACTTTCATGTCAAACTTCATTCAGTTTTTTATTCCGCAGGACAGGAAATTTTTTCCTTTGTTCGAGAAAGCATCCGGCAACCTTCACCACATTGCAAAAGTGCTGGTGGAAATGGTGAACACCTCTTCGCCTGAAAAGCGAAAAGAACTTATCAAGGAAATAGAACATCTCGAACATGTTGGCGATAATATAACCCATGATATCTTCAGCGAACTCTCCACCAACTTCATCACCCCTTTCGACCGCGAGGATATTCATGCGCTGGTTTCAGCCCTCGATGATATTGTGGATTACATTCACGGCTCTGCCAAACGGATTGACTTGTATAAAATCACGGAGATAAGCCCGGCAATCAGCAAACTTGCCGAACTCGTTTTGCAGGGAGCGCAGGAATTGCATATTGCCGTCATCGCATTGAGAAAAAGAAAAAACTTAAACCTCATAAAGGAAGCGTGTGTTAAAATCAACAGCATCGAAAATCATGCGGACGATATTTTCGATATGACCATTGCCAATTTGTTTGAAGAAGAAAAAGACGCCATCAAGATTATCAAGATAAAGGAAATTCTTTCCGCCCTCGAAACTGCCACAGACAAATGCGAAGATGCCGCGAATGTGCTGGAGTCAATTCTTGTGAAGAACGCATAAACAATTTATCAATTTGAAGATTTCTTTCTACGACATTTTCAAATTAACACATCTTCAAATTATCAAATTAAAAATATGAGTTTTCTTATAGTCATTATTATTATTGCTCTTTTGTTCGATTTCATCAACGGGTTTCATGATGCGGCAAATTCTATTGCCACCGTTGTTTCAACCAAAGTGCTGACTCCTTTTCAGGCGGTGATTTGGGCAGCTTTTTTCAACTTTATAGCATTCCTTTTCTTTGAACTTCATGTTGCGAATACGGTAGCGAAAATTGTAAGACCGGAATTTGTTAGTTTAAATGTAATTTTTGCAGGACTTATAGCTGCAATAATCTGGAATCTTCTTACCTGGTGGTTAGGAATACCATCCAGTTCATCACATACTTTAATGGGTGGCTTCGCGGGCGCAGGCATTGTTTCGGCTGGCGGGTTTCACGGGGTATCTCTGGATAAAATTATTCCTGCAATGGCTTTTATTTTTCTTGCTCCGATCATAGGAATGATAATGGCTATCATCATCAATATTATTACAATAAATGTCAGCAAAAAGGGGAATCTATCCAAAGTGGATAAAACTTTCAGGAGGTTGCAGTTATTATCGTCTGCTGCTTTCAGTTTGGGGCACGGTGGAAACGATGCACAGAAAGTTATGGGAATTATTGCAGCAGCATTAGTGGCTCAGGGGGTTATGAAGGATGTATCACACATTCCTCTTTGGGTTGTGTTATCATGTCATGGAGCTATTGCTCTCGGAACTTTTTTTGGCGGTTGGAGAATTATAAAAACAATGGGGCAAAAAATAACGAAACTAAAACCATTGGAGGGCTTTTGTGCCGAAACAGCCGGAGCCATAACACTTTTTGGTACAGGAGGATTGGGTATTCCGGTAAGCACCACTCACACTATTACAGGTTCCATCGTTGGAGTCGGGGTAGCCAAAAGAGTTTCTGCCGTCCGCTGGGGTGTCACGCGCGACTTGCTTGTCGCCTGGGTTCTCACCATTCCCGTGAGCGCAGCATTGGCAGGATTGGTCTTTTACATTATGAAAAGTGTGAGTTGAAAGTGCAGTTTAGGGGTAGAGTCAATATGAAACAGCCCTGAACGCTAAACACCATACCCTTTTCTCATTCCATTAAAAGTTTTACATTTGCCCTCCCCGAAAATCAATCCCGATGCTTCGGGACAAAAATCAAATATCATGACAAATAAAAAGCTGAAGTCCGTTTTCATAGTTGACGATAGTGCAATTGAGCGTTCAATGCTCACCGACCACCTTTCAAAAAATGAAGGTGTGGAAATCAAAGAATTTTCTAACGGAGAATCATGCATTAAAGAATTAGTGATGGGCAATGTGCAGGAGCCGGATCTTATTCTTATGGATTACTTTCTTGAAACCTCTCCCGGCTCGCAGAAAGACGGATTGGAAGTGCTCACCAAACTTAAAGAAATTTGCCCTGACTCTCAGGTAATCATGCTTACTTCTGTGAGCAACGAAAAAATAAAAGAGCTTGCCAAGAATAAAGGCGCGCTGGATTATGTTGTGAAAAGTCAAATCAGCTATCAGCAACTCGATGACGTTTTACAAAAACATTTCAGCTAAGCACATTGAAAATAAATTTTCAAAAAACGGGAGCAATTATGTTCCCGTTTTTTTTTGTCCTTTCCTAAACATCAGAGCTGTTTTTTTGAGAATGTTCTGTTACTGCGGCAATGTCTTTCTTAATATTTATTTAACATTTGCATAACGCCTGAATAAGACGGCTCATGTTCCTTTGAAGTGTGAAGAATAAGAACACTAAGGAAATGAAACTGGTTATTGACACTGATAAATTTGAAGTCACCCTGAACGGAAAAGAAATAATTCTCCCGCGCAAGGAATTTGAAATCCTCTGCCTGCTTTGCAAAGTGCCGGGAAAAGTTTTTTCACGGAAGAATATTTTCCTGAATGTGTGGGGCGAAGATTCAGAATCAAAAGAGAGGACGGTTGATGTGCACATTCTCAATCTCAGAAAAAAATTCAGCAGTAAATTAATCCGCACCATTAAAGGAGTCGGATATAAAATAACAGAGAAAAATATTTTATTTATAAATTGAAAAATTATGGTAAGTTTGAAACAATCGCCCCGCATAGAGAAATTGAAATCGGAATTCATGAAAAATATTTTGTTCGTGTGCATCGAAAATTCTAACCGCAGCCAGATGGCTGAAGCGTTTGCAAAGATTCACGGAAAGGATATTGTGAATGCTTTCAGCGCGGGCTCGAGGCCTTCGGGAAAAATCAACCCGAAAGCAATTGAAGCCATGAGCATTATTAATTATGACCTCACAACGCACAAATCGAAATCAACCAATGAGCTTATCGAGATAGAGCAATATTTGCCTGCCGGAAGATTCGATTATGTGATTACTATGGGATGCGGTGATGAATGTCCTTTTATTCCCGCCAAACACCGCGAGGACTGGAACATCCCTGATCCTAAAGAAATGCCCATGAAAGATTTCATTGGGGTGAGAACCATGATTGAAGACAAAGTAAAGCTGTTGCTTCAAAAAATTTTAAAGGAGCATTAGCCCATTTATTTTATTCCTTTCCGGTCAGGCTCATTTTTTTCGGACTTGCTCCTTATATAGATGAACCCTTATTAAAGGATACTGATGGCCTGATGTCAGAAATTCAGAAACCCCATTTTAACGACAATTTGACCATTTCACGGTTTGGTTGTTCGAATTTCTAAGTTAGAAATTCGAATAACCAAGTTGGAAATTCCAAATTCCAGATTAGAAATTCGAATAGCCAAGTTCGAAATTCCAATTTCTAAGTTAGAAATTCGAACAGCCGGGTTGGAAATTCGAATAGGCAAGTTAGCAATTCCAATTTCCAAGTTAGCTATTCGAACAGCCGTTTTGTCAATTCGAACAACCATTTTGAAAATTTCAGCAGAAAATCAGGAAATCCGATGAACCGGTTTCCCATTTCGCATTTTCAAAATGCTTTGCTTAACATTAATTTAAAATAGATGTAATCCCGAATTAACACGATGAGCGTTCTTTTGCATCAAACAAAAAAACTTCTCATTATGAAAAAACCAATTTACCTCCTCATGCTGCTTGCAGGCATGGCGGCTGCCACCGGT
>DATDOJ010000396.1:0-4291 GCA_035293345.1 Bacteroidia bacterium | reverse complement strand
ATTCGTGATAGAGTTTTAAAATTTCTTCTTCTTCTTTCTTTCCAATTCTGTCAATGTCAACCATCAATGCTTTGTTGATGTCGTTGGGTTCAAATTTTTGCAAGCCGTTTCCATATTCTCTGCGGTTGTCGTTGAAGATGTCTTTTGAAATATCAGTAAGCAGGTAAGCAAAAAGCAAATCAACTTTCGGCTCTGAAAACATATTCAGATAAATGCAATGAAAAGTTGTGAGGTTACTAATCTTCGCTTCGTTGCGAATGAAACGAAGTCCGTTGCGGTTAAAAACAGAAACCCATATTGGTGAAGGTGGTCTGTTCTCTAATGTGTGCCAAGGATTACGGCTTGCCGTCAGAAACTTTTTGTGAACTTCTTCTGCTTCACCTTTCGCAAGATATTTCTTCAAACTTGGCTCTGTCGGTTCAGTTGCATTTAGCAAGTAAACAAACCTGTCTTGCTGTTTCAAGTTTGCAAAATCATCTTTTGTAAAAAATGCTCCATCAATGTCAACTGATTTTGTAACGCAAGGCAACAAATACTTCTCATCAATGTTGAATTGCTCTGCCTTTGACTGATTGAAAGTGAAATACTCGTTTGCACCTGTGGCAATGCCACGAACAACTTTTCCAAAGTTGGAGAAAGGCACAAGGTTTTTAAACCTTGTTGCGTTTTGCTCTTGGTAGTATGCTCTCCATTTTATGTCAGGATTGAGTTTTGAAAATGAAATAGCATTTTCAGATTTTATTTTCGGATAGGATTTAAACTTTGTTTGCAACGCAAACAATTCATCAAGCGTTTTGATGTTGATGAATTCAACTTCCGATTTTTCATTGTCGTTTGCGAAAAGCAGAATTGAAGCAGTTGTCAAAGCATCGTCAAAAACATTTTCTTCAAAATCAAAAATGATAATGTAGCGAAGTAGTTTGTTTTTGATGAGATAGGACTTCACCAATTTGCCGTAATCAGAATTTAAAAACTCTGATGGAATAATGTAGGCGGCTCTGCCGCCTGCATTTAACTGGTAAGCTGATTTTAAAAGAAAGAGTGTGTAGAGATTTGTAAAGCCGTTCAATTTCAATCCTAACTTTTCTTCAATTTCCTTTAGCGTTGTTTTGTTTTCGTAGTCGTGAAATTTGAAGTATGGCGGATTACAAATAATTCCATCGTAACGATTTTCCCAATCGTTAAACATGTAATCCTTCAACTGTATAGAAGTGTTCTTTTCATTGTCAAAAATATTTGCGGCATGCCGCAAAATATTTTCATCAATGTCAAAACCTTTTATTGAACAATCTTTGTTTGTTTGTCGGACTGCTCTGGCAAAAACTCCTAACCCAAAAGCAGGGTCAAGAACTGTTTGCAGTTTTTTGTTTGCTGTAATCCATTTCGCCATGAATTGAGCAATGGGAAAAGGAGTAAAGAACTGGGCAAACTTCTTCCTGTGTTCCAATGAAACGAATTGAGAATATTCTTTCTCTGGCTCGTTGGTCGCGATATGTTCTTTGGTTGCCAGCATCAGAAATCTTTTTGGTTTATTCCTAATACTCCGCACAGGTTGGCAACATCCAAATAAGCTGTGCCGCCTTTGAATGTTACATAGAACAATAATCTTCCTCTGCCCATTTCCTTGCGAACACTTTCGTGTTGTGGTTCGTCAATTTTATAAGCAATCTGAACTCCGCTTTTGGAGTTGATTTTAATTGTGGTCTTGTTTTGATTTTTGGTGTCGGCTTCAACAGAAAAAATAATGTCCTCTTTATCGGGGTCAGATATTATTTCAAGAATTTGCTCAAAGGAAATTCCATAAACCTTGTCAAAGAAAACTTGAAAATAAAAGTGCGGAACATTGAAAGTTTCAATCCATTTGTAAACTACTTTGAGGTCTTCAACTTTTGGAGTGATAGAAAGAAAATCTCTTTTCTGAACTTCCTTGATTGCTCTTTTTAGTTCTTTGAAAAGGTCATTAAGTTGAACTAATCTTTCTGATGAACTCCATCCGGGAACTTTGAAATCGGTAACACTTAGTGTTTGAGTAGTGATGCCTTGTAAAACGGGTATGTATTTGTTTCTTGTTGGGTGCTCAAGAATGTCTTTAAACTCACCAAGTATTTTGTCTCTAATCTGAATTGCAAGTTGAGTAAACTTTACCGTTCTCACTTGCATTGCTGCTTCATATTTGTCAATCAAGAAAGCACTTGAACGAACTTCTATTCCTGCAACTGCTTTCTTCACATAGCCCGTGATTTTGTCGTGAGGAATTTGGCTGATGTCGTAACCTAAATTTTTGTCAAAGTCAGATGTTTTGAAAATGAGTAAGTCGGGTCGTTTGCCAATTGTGTCAAGTTCACTTTGAAAGTCCTGATAGAAATTGTCAAAGCCATCTTCACCTGCAACCAAGTCGTCTGACTTGCCATACTTAACAGCAACAAAGTTTTTAGAAGTTTCATTGATTGCTCTTGTTACAAGATTTTCAGCCCAATCACCTTGCTCTTTGTTCGTAATGAAATTTGAAGATGCTTGTGTCGGTGTCCGTGATGGGTCACGGGGCAAACCGAAATCAACTAAAGTTGCTGGAATATGTTTGGTTAATTCTCTTATTCTTTCGTAATAGGTCATAGCTTGGTTTTTAAATATTGCACTTTTCTTTCAGCAACTTTCAATGTGTCAAGGTCGGCTTCTTCTTCCAAAATTCTGTAAGCGATTTGGTCGCTTAGATATTCTTTCATCATTTCTTTCTCGTCAAGTTTGAAATACTTTGCAACCTGTTTGATTTGCTCCTTTGTTGGCTGTCTTTCGTTGCGTTCAATCTTGCCAAGCAGAGAAGTATCAATGCCGATTTTTTCCGCAACCTCTCTCAAAGAAAGCTGTGCTTCTTCTCTTAGCGTTCTGACTTGTTCAGCAAATGTTGTTACTTTATTCTTACTCATTTATCAAGGACAATTATTGTCCAAAGGTAAAGTTTTAATTTGTGTAAGGACAAATCATGTCCTTGAAAGTTTTCAACATTATGTGAGTAGAACAAAGCGGTGGAAAAAAACACTCTTTCATTTTTTTTGGGGGTGGTCTTGTGTGTGGCAAAAAAATGAAAGTGTGTTTTGTGCGATGGTATAAACTTTTTTGTGAGTGGGCTTTTTTTTAATAAAATTATTTTTCAGCGGTGGCTTTAGAAGCTGTGTCGGTGCTGTCCAAAGATGTCAGAAAAATGTTTGTTCAAAGCCCGTCATTTGAAAGTTGCACGGTCGCCAAAGAATGGCAGATAACATTTAAATATTCCACAACTCCTTCTGCAATATTCCACAACTGCCCGTTTTAATGTTCCAGCACCACTCTTTTCCCCTCTCATCCCAAAAACTTATCAACATTTTTTTCTTTTATTTTTTCTGAAAAACAGTATAAACAGGTGCATTGTTAATAGCCGTAGGGATGGTCAGAAAATTTCATTTGCGGTTTCAGCCAAGTCCATATATTTGACTTCACAAATTTTTTTCAATTTTCAATTTTCAACTATCAATTTTCAATTCATAACTCATATCTCATAACTCATAATTAAAACACCATGCCCTTCAATAAAATCAACATCACATTCTCTCCCGTGCAATTAGCCGCCATTGATGCCGCCATTACCTCCATCCTCGCCAACCTGCCCGTGCAGTTTAACCTGACAAAAGACGAGCGCACCGAGCTGCCCAACATCAGCGATGAGCGTTATCCTTATGCCCTGCGCGGCATCGAGATTCACGGACCGAACAACCCCATCTTAGTCAGCGGTTTTGCCGGAACGCAGGCAGACGCCACCACTGATTTCACTTTTTATAACCAGAGCGAAGATGTTATTCAGCGGCTGAAGCAGGTGGTTGAAATTGTCACCGACACCCAGCATGTTGCCGGAAGCGAGGCATACGAATGGCTGCGCGAACTCTATCGCGCGTCAAAAGCAGCCGCAGAAAACCAGGTGCCCGGTGCCGACACTGTGGTGGATGATTTGAAATCCCTTTTTGAAGGTCAGGGCGACTCCCCGGGCGAAGCGCCTCCTACTCCGTAAGCAACACTTAAAACACATAGAAAGGGCAGAAATGCCCTTTTATTGTGCAAAAAATGTATTCTGATTCATCATTTAGCTAACATGATACATCGTTTTACTAACATGATACATCATTGACTTAACATGATACATCATTTGTCTAACATGATTCAGCATTAACTTAACATGATACATCATTTGTCTAACATGATTCATCATTGACTTAACATGATACATCATTTGTCTAACATGATTCAGAATTGACTTAACATG
>DATDOJ010000395.1:0-8322 GCA_035293345.1 Bacteroidia bacterium | reverse complement strand
ATAATGCGCAATGTTTTTATTATCGGTTTTTTTGTGATGAGTTTATTTGCCGGAATATTTCTTGTTCAACGCAACCGCATTGCTAAAGCGAAAAAGCAAAGCGATAAAGACAGGAAACGCAGCGATAAACTCTTAGTAAATGTTCTTCCAACGGAAACTGCGAATGAATTAAAAGCACGTGGAAATGTTAAAGCAAAAAGTTATGCAATGGTAACGGTAATGTTCGTTGACTTTAAAAATTTCACAAGCGTAAGTGAATCAATGTCGCCAAATGAATTAGTGGATGAATTGAATTTTTATTTCCGGGAGTTTGACAGAATTATTACCAAACATAAAATAGAGAAAATTAAAACATTGGGTGATGGATATATGTGTGCAGGGGGACTGCCGGTTGAAAATATAACTCATGCAGCAGATACTGTTTATGCTGCCCTGGAGATTCAGCACTTTCTTGAGCATTTAAAGCAGGAAAGAATTCAGCTTAACAGACAGTATTTTGAAGCGAGGATAGGAATCCATAGCGGACCTGTTATTTCTGGTATAGTCGGACTTAAAAAGTTCGCCTATGATATTTGGGGAGACACTGTGAATATTGCTTCGCGCATGGAAAGCTGCGGAGAAGTTGGCAAAGTGAACATCAGCAGTGCAACGCATGCGTTATTGAAAAATAAATTTACATTTTCTCATCGGGGTTCTGTTGAAACAAAAAATAAAGTAACATTTGACATGTACTTTGTAAACGATGTTGTTCCTGCAGAAATTCAGAGTAAACGAAAGAAAATATATTCAACAGCAACTGCACCGGAGACATCCGGTGTGAACATTAAAGATTTATTGGAAGAACATTCCTGAATAACTTTTCTTCTTTTTTTTCTCTCCAATTTCTTTTCCCCCGCTGCAAATCATGCAAGCGCTGCAAACTCTTTAATCCGTTCAATCACACTTGTCCCGCTTAGTGCGGGAGTTCAGACAATTTTTGGTAGGGAAAATGTTTTTCCTAAAGCAAAAAGAATTTTTTTCTTCTCCAATTTCTTTTCTCCCGCTGCAAATCATGCAATCTCTCCAATCACTCTAATCTTTTCAATCACAGTTCAGGCAATTTCCGGTGAAGAAGAAAGTTAGTTTCTGAAAGATTAATATTGAAACTGAACAGGGAATTAATAAAAAAGACATTCGCTATGGCGGATGTCTTTTAATAACACAAAAAAAACAACCAAAAATTAAGAAGTCAGTTACTTCTTTGGTGCCGGCTGTTCTGTTTCCTTTGTCTTACTGGGTGGTGTGGCTTTCGGCATGTCGCTTTCAGTTTTGCCGGCTTCCATTTTCAGCTTTTTCTGGTAGCCCATGTCCATTCGTGCCGTGGGAGTTCCGTCTGCACATTTGCCCGGCTTTTCTGTTGCCTTGGCTTCATCACCTTTGCAGAAGAACATGCCTTCTTTTATAAGAGAAACATTGTGTGTCGGACACGTTCCTGTTGTCGCGGAAGAAAAATCGCACTGGCTGCACCAGTATTTTGGAGTTGTCTTCGTTTCAACAGCAGGTTTTGTTTCTTTTGTTGTGCTCGCTGGTGTCTGAGCAGTTGCAGCAAAAGCAAACAACCCTGCTGCAAGTAATGTGAAAAGTGTTTTCATGTTTTTAATTTTTTTTATGGGTTAAACAATGTGGTAAAGCAAACTAAAAATAATTGAACTTCACATGAAGATTTTTTGTTCCAAAAAGGTTATGAACTTTTCACCTGTTCAAAAGTATTGCCCTGCAACAGGGATTATTTTTTAAGCAGCGAAAAGAATTTTTCCCCTCTCAGATTTTCCTTTCCCCGCTGCAAATCATGCAATCACACTTATCACTTTAATCAGTTCAGTCACACTTGAGACAATTTCGGATGCGGAAGGGGGTTGGTTTCTATGGGATATAATTTTTTTTAGGCAAATAAAACCACATTCACAGATTTATTTATCGTACTGGTTAAAAAGCTTACAGTTATCTATGCGCAATTCTTCAAATACATGCTCATTCCATTTCAATAATTCTTTCCTGTTATTGCCCCTCTCAACCGAACTGAAATAAGAACGGCTTATTGACTCGTTTTCTTTTATTTTTCTTTGATACGCATCATTAATTAATTCGATACTGAGCTTCTGTTCATGAATTTCTTTTTCAAACTCCCTTCGTTCTATTTCCATCACATCGAAATATAAATTCAAAAAACAATCTGCCAACGTGTCGAAGGGAAAATGATAATAGCTTTGAAAAGGATCAAAGACAGTAGCAGTCAGAATATTTAAGGAATCATGATAAAGATTGACATCCATGTACAACTGCACTTTTAGATTATAACGTTCTGCCGGGGTTTTCTTCAGGTCATCTTTAGAAATTGCGTTTGTGCTGTCCCCGAGAGTGTAGGCAAAGTGTATTCGTGCCCCGTTCCATATAAGGTATGGTCTTTCGAAGAATCCTATCCTGAATGATTTCTGTGCATCCTCTGTAAACCTGATATTATTAATGACTTCTTTCTTAGTAAAAAACTGTTCGTTCCTGTTCTTTTTGTCATTCAGCTTATACTCATCATTATGCTCCCAGAAAAAACGGTTATAGGGAACTGCAATTATTTTCCGGTAATCTGTATTCTTGAAATCACTGAATTGAAAATGCGGCAGCGGGAAATTATTCCTGTAATCGTAAGCATATAAAACAGCTTTGGTTGTAATTTCATAAACAGAATCATTGCGGCTTTTATATTGTATAGTGTAGTTGTAATCTACATGATTAAAAAACATAGTGCCGTCAATTTCATTAAACGTTTCTGTGATTTCCAAATCAACTCTCTTTAAAGAATCAGTTGTCCACAGGGGAAGAAAGGGATGGCGCAAAGCGTTTTCCGCTTTAAGATTTATTTTAATGATTTCATTCTTCAGCGAATCAATCCATACACGCCCGTTAAAAAAAATACCCGCGTCAGAACGCGGAAAAAAATCTATGACATAAATGACATTGCTCTTTTCGTCTTTATATTTTTCCGCAAGTGAGAGCTGGTAATATTCCCTGAACGCTTTCTTCTTGAGTTGAAACGGGTTTTTCGGAAAGTTGTCATTGTCATCAAAAAGCGTGAGCATATAAATTGCTTTCGAACTTTCTGTAGATACAAACAGTTTACCATCAATCTCTGCCAAAGCTAATCTGCCTGTTTTAAATTCCGGCTCATTCACGTTGTATCCTGTGAAATGTCCGTTGTAATAACATACAATCAGTTCAATCTGTGTGCTGTCTTTGAAAGTTTCAAGTTCAAAATAGGTTTTGGCAGTTTTCTTTTTGGAAGCAGAAGGTTTTTTGCATGCCGAGAGCATGTCATACAGAAAAGAAGAAGCATCGGCAACAACGGTTGCTTCTTTCAACAGAACAGGATTACGTTTAAGAAAAATAATTCCTGCATCTTTTATTTCGTGAGCAGCAATATGCCGGACCGCATACCCGATATATGAAACATCCAATGTATCTTCCGGAGAATTTATCTCAATCCTGATAAACCCTTCATCATTACTTATGGTTCCTCTCTTAGTATTGAGGTTAAAAATGTTGGCGTATGCAAGAGACGCTGCATTTGCCGTGTCGAGAATCTTCGCTTCAATAAAATTCTTTGCAGAAACATTGCGTCCCGTCTGGCAATATGAACGGCTGCTAATGATAACAAGAGCAGATAAAAAGATTATAGAATAAAATTTCATTTAAGTTGCATCCAGTGTAACTGCCAGCACGGCAAAGTTATCAATCTCTCCAATCACTCTAATCTTTTCAATCACACTTGTCCCGCTTAGTGCGGGAGTGCAGATAATTTTCGGTGGGGAAGGGGGTGGGGATTATGAAGGATTACAAATCGCTGATTGAAAATTATGATATATTAAGAAATGCTGTTCCAAGAACATCAGAAATTTCGTCTTCGAAATGGATAGAAGATTGATTAGCGATTTTATTTTTTATATTAGCTTGTCTACTTTTACTAAGACCTTTACAAGATGCAAACACTATTTTATTCTGAAGAATTAAATTTACTTTATTAATGTTAAAATCGTCAAACCCAAAACCAAGTATAATTACATTATGTGCTTGATGTAATAAGTCCACAGCATTTTTACTTTCTTTTTGAATTTCGTTTGCTCGCATAAAATCTAAATTTTTGGAAAGAGATTCAATTTCTCTAATGGAATGTTCTCTTACTTGATAATCGAATGATTTAAAATGTGCTGATAAACTTATTGAATAATCAATTAAAGAATCATAAACATGAATTATAGGAATATTTTTTAAAAATTCTGATGCTTTCAATCCATTAATAAAGTAAGTGTTTTTAATTACATTGAACAAAAAATATTCCAATGTTCTATCATAATTGAAGGTTATAAAGCTTATGTCATTTTTTGCAAGCATTTCTAAATCCACAGTTATTTTGCCATCAGAATAAATCATCTGATTCCAAATTAAATCATATGGCATAATTTTATTTGATGGAAATAACTCATTTGGATTTTCATAGGATATTAAAATATCTGTTATAAGAAATTTCGATATATTAAAAAACACCTCTTTGTTTTGAAGTGCAAGGAATTGGTCAATTGAATAACATCGGCTATATTTAAATCTATTAAAAAAGTCTTTTAGGTCGACCGGGTCAATTCCTTTCTCCCAAGTAAAATGTTCTTCAAATTTTTTGTCAGTTGACTTATTAATAATCTCTTCTCTTAATTGTAAGCCCGTTGGATATCCATAACAGTTGCTCATCCCTGCGCCAAGAATAAATACTGTATTAGATAGAATCATCGTTTAAATTATTTTGTTAAACAGACAGCGAGACTATAAATTTAATTGTCTTTTGAATTATATGCAAACGTAATTTATTTTTTCCTTATAATATTTCCCCGCATCCTACGTTCAAAGAGCAAAATACCATTCAGGTAAAAGAACAGAATGAGTTACTATTTAAAAGAAGCCCTCAGCCAGTATGAAAAAGGAAATTATGCTGCTGCCATTGACTTTGCCGAAAAAGCCCTGGAAGAAGAACCGGAGAATGACGCGATTCATGTTATGCTGGCGGAGTCATTTTTCGCACTGAAAAATTTTGCGAAAGCTGCAGAGCATTTTACTGCCGTGCTGAACGTTGGCGAGATAAACGGCAGTGTGTTAATTTTTCTCGGCATGTCACACTTGCATCTGGGGTTGCTTGAAGAAGCGCTGGATGATTTCAATAAATTTATCAAACTGTTTCCCCGCAGAGCTGACGGATATTACAGCCGCGCCATGGTACATAAAGCTGCAGGGAGAAGTATCGAAGCGCTGGCTGATTTGAAAAGGACAGCAGAGCTCGAGAGTAATTTTCCAAACCTGCAGTATTACCTTGCTGAAGTAAACATTACTCTTGAACGTTATGATGCCGCATACAGGCAAATAAAAAAAGCGCTGAAGGAAAATCCTGACTATGAGAGTGTCAATTTTTTCTTTGGTTTCCTGAGTTACAAGCTTGGTTATTACAAAGAGAGCATTGCCGCCCTGAGCAAAACGATTTACCTCGATGAAAAAAGCGACACCCTGCTCTATTACCGCATGCTCGCGAAAAAAGAATTAAAGGACTATAAAGGAGCACAGGAAGATGCCGACCTTTTAGTGAAATGCAATCCGTATTTTTTTAAGATTATAAAAAAAGGAAGAGAAGTTCCCTTAGTGAAGATTGTTGTTAAAGAGAATGGTGACTTAGACATGAGAACTGATGTCCCGGATGATTTAAAAGATTAATTCTCCCTGCGGAAAGAAAAAATTATCTCTTTCTTTTTTTTAAAAATATATTCTTCAATTCATACAATATTTCTCCCGATTCTTCGTTCAATGAAAAATAAATTCAATCATATAAAAAACCTTGCATCATGTTACACAACGAACATGATAAAATTATCATCCCACTTCAGGGAGGCCTGGAATTTGTTTCTGCCCATAAAATTGTAAGCGTGCACAGTGAGAAAAATTACACCCACTTTATACTTGATGACGGAAACAAAATAAAATCATCACATAACCTGGGATTTTTTGACGAGGCGCTTGCCGCCCGCGGCTTCATCCGCGTTCACGAATCGAATATTATCAATCCTGACCACATCAAGCGTTATATAAAAGGCGATGGAGGAATTGTGGTCATGGACAACGGCAAGGAAATTGACGTTGCCCGCGACCGTAAATACAGTTTCCTATTTGCCATTGCCCTGCAGCTTGGCTCAGCGCTTTTGTTCACCCGCATAATAAATCATCTCCGCTGATTAATAAACCGTTCCCGCCAATGGGTAAACGGTGCTTGATGCGCTTTTTCTTTTTTCGGTGATTTGCAAAATGATTTTATTTCTGAACAGAACAGTTGCAGCGGCAAAAGAAACTTTTACTTTTATGAAAAGTGTTTTTTCTCTTCTGAGAAAAGCTTTTCCGGTGACAGAAAATGTTTCTTCCGCAATGAGAATTGTTTTTTTCATTACAAATAATGTTTCCCTTATTATGAGAAAAGCATTTCTCATGACAAAAAATGTTTTCCCCGCGATGAGAAAAGTATTTCTCCTGATAAAAAATGTTTTCCCTGCGATGAGAAAAACATTTTCCGTCATAAATAATGTTCCCGCAATAAGCAGGAATGTTTTTTCCGTTACAGAAAATGTAAGAATCATAACGAGAGTACTTGTCCCGTTTATTGCGGGAACAATTCACAGAGCAAAAAAAGATACTCCTGCAACAAAAGAAATGTTTTCCGCTGCAAATCTCATTTAACCAATTAACCAATTAACCAATTAACCAATAAACCGAACTACCATGGCAAAGGCAAAAGTTAAAATTGATGTTTACATGAGTAAAAACATCCCGGGAAAAATAGAATATGCCCGCGACCGTGTCATCGACATGACCGGAAACCCCAACTTCACCACACCGAATCCGGCATTGCTGATAATTTCGAATGCCGCTGACGACCTTGAAACAAAATATAACGCAGCGCAGGGTGGAGGCCCGTCAGATACAGAAGCCCAGGACGCGGCAGAGCTTGTCCTCGATGATTTGATGCACAAAGAAGCCGCCTATGTTGACACTGTTGCCGATGGAAACACAGTTGTCATCACCAGCGGTGGATGGACCCCGACAAAAACAGAAAAAGTTCCGCTGCTGCCGCCATTGAAAGCGACCGGAACATCATTGACGCAGACACCGCAAAGCGGAACCATCATTTCCAACTGCAACCCGGTGGCAAATGCAAAAGGTTTTGTCACCATTCTTTCACTCACCGAAAACCCGGCAATCACTATTGACGGCAACCAGATTGTTGTTGCTCCATCGGCACAACCTGTCATCATTCACGTAGGAAGCAAGCGCAAGGCGACACACACAAACCTGACTCCGGCAACAAAATATTACATGCGCAAATATGCTTTCAACACCGCGGGAAGAGCGCCCGACAGCGATGTGATTTCGATTATGGTGGTGTAAGGAGAATTCAGAATTAAGAATGCAGAATGCAGAATGAAAAGCCCTGTTTGCGCGGGGCTTTTTTTATTGCCGATAAAAAATATAATTTAGCGCTATAATATTTTCTAAAACCTGATTGCCATGAAAACGTTTGCCTTTCTTCTTCCCGTGTTTTTATCCGCAGCTCTTTGCAAAAACCTGAATGCACAATCATGGGGTACCGTTGGGACAGGAATTGGCGGAACAAGCGTTGAAGCATTTGAAGAATTTAACGGTGAATTATTTGTCGGAGGGATGATGACAGTGGCAGGACCGGTTGTCGCCCATGGAATTGCAAGATGGGACGGAACAGATTGGAATTCTGCCGGAATGGGAAATGGTTTCATTCTCATATTCTCTCTGAAGCAACGGAACGGATATCTTTTTGCGGGCGGTGAATTCTATACATCCGGTGGCGCACCCGGCAATTGCATTGCAAAATGGGATGGCGCTTCCTGGAATTCAGCAGGAACAGGAATGAATAATCATGTGTTCTGCCTCGAACAATATAACGGAGAACTTTATGCTGGAGGAAGTTTTGATTCGGCAGATGGAAGCCCGGTAAATTACATTGCCCGGTGGAACGACACAACATGGTCAGCGGCAGGTTCAGGAGTTAATCATGCTGATGTGACGGCACTCGCAGTATATAATGGAGAACTTTATGCCGGAGGAAGTTTTGAAATTGCAGGAGGAGTTTCCGCACTCTCAATTGCAAGATGGAACGGAACAAACTGGTCATCTGCGGGCACGGGAATAAACGGATGGGTCTTCGACCTTGAAGTATTTAACAACGAACTGTAT
>DATDOJ010000394.1:0-2641 GCA_035293345.1 Bacteroidia bacterium | reverse complement strand
TGATTCGAAGTGCTGCCACACGGGCAGCCCGATGACTTTGAACTGGTAAATGCCCAGCGTTGCTTCAATGGCAGCGAACACGTTGGTCACAAAGTCCTCGTCCACGGATGGAACAAAAATGGTATTCGTTCCGGCAGTTGAAAGCGCTTTATTAAAAGCACTTCTGCCTTCCAAAGCAAGATTCACTTTCCTGATTTGAGTTGATGAAATATTTTTTGACATGCCGAGCATAAAAGCCATTGAACGCTCCTGTTCCTTTTCGGTGGATGCCGTGACGATGATTATATTGTCATTCTTAAAATTACTTCCTGCAAATTCGCCCATCATCCTGCATTGCGTGAGCGAGGACGGTTGAACACAGAATGCATTTTTATTTCTCTCCAATACAGAAGAAGAATTCGGAGCGCATGAAATCAAAGGAATATTTTTTGTAATGAGAATTCCGTTTAATGTGTTCAACGGTCCCGAACGCAGCATCGAAAAGACAAGATTGCAGTTGTCGAAATTAATTTTCCAGATTGCGGAAATCTGCTGCTCGTCATTGCCGGGCAAGTCAATAACTTTCAGTTTAATATCAGCGCCATTTTTTCTGAGTGAATCAATGGCGAGTAATGCGCCTTCGTAAAAATCAATGCTTGCTATAATGTCCTTGTCAATATTTTCATTCACATAAGATGAATCAGTTACAATGCTGTCTGACGTGAATGCCTCAGATAAATCCACGGGCAAAAGCAGAATGAGATTGTACAATTCCTTCTTGGGAGGTGCAGCGGGTTCAGGTTTTATTTTTTTCTCAACTTCAACTTTTTTTATTTCTGTATTTGTCACCTGCTGAACAGGCGATGGTTGCTGAGCACGGCAAGCACTTAAATAAAAAAACAAAATAATAATTATCCTGAAGTTCATTTCAACTAGTCAATTTGTTACATCAGCTTACTCCCATTCAATTGTCGCAGGCGGCTTCGAACTGATGTCATAAACAACGCGGTTGATTCCTTTCACCCGGTTTGTGATGGCACTTGAAACACCGGCAAGAAAATCGTGCGGAAGCGGACTCCAGTCGGCTGTCATGCCATCAACTGAATTAACTGCACGAAGGCATAAAACATTTTCGTATGTGCGCTCATCGCCCATCACTCCGACAGTTTGCACAGGAAGAAGAATTGCCGCTGCCTGCCAAACTTTGTCATAAAGATTTTCCCGCTTCAATGCACTGATAAAAATATCATCAGCTTCCTGCAGCATCCTTACTTTTTCTTCAGTAATGTCACAGATAATTCTGATGGCAAGCCCGGGTCCCGGAAACGGATGCCTGCCGAGAATATCAATGGTTATTCCTAATTCTTTTCCAACAGTTCTGATTTCATCCTTAAACAACATGCGCAGCGGCTCGATGATTTTCAGTTTCATCGTATCGGGCAATCCACCAACATTATGATGTGACTTAATAGTTGCTGAAGGTCCTTTCACCGAAACGGATTCAATCACATCCGGATAAATGGTTCCCTGTCCGAGCCACTTCACATCGTTTATTCTATGAGCAGCTTCATCAAACACTTCGATAAATGTCTTGCCAATGGCTTTCCTCTTTAACTCCGGGTCGGTGATATTTTTCAGCGCGTCATAAAATTTTTTCTTTGCATCAATGCCTTCGACATTCAATCCCATCCCGCTGTATGCGTCAAGCACATTTTTGAATTCGTTTTTCCTGAGCAAGCCGTTATCCACGAAAATGCAGTACAGATTCTTTCCCACCGCTTTGTTGAGCAGGACAGCGGCAACGGTTGAATCCACTCCTCCTGAAATGGCAAGAATTATTTTTTCATTCCCGATTTTCTCTTTCAGTATTCTTACTGTTTCATCAATGAACGAAGATGCCGTCCAGTCACCGCTGCATCCGCAGATTTTACAGACAAAATTTTTCAGCAGTGTTTTCCCCTCTGATGTGTGCGTTACCTCAGGGTGAAACTGTATGCCGAATGTTTTCTCGTCAGAAATTTTAAACGCAGCGATGGCAACATCATTCGTTGAGGCAATAGGAATGAATTGAGACGGGATTTTGGTAATGGTATCAGCGTGTGACATCCACACCTGCGAGCCGTTTTCTATCCCTGTAAAAAGTTCTCCGTCATTTATTTTGGAAAGATTCGCTCTACCATATTCGCGGTGCAATGATGGTTTCACTTCTCCCCCGCTCTGCTGCGCAAGCAACTGCGCTCCGTAGCAAACTCCCAGTATGGGAAATTTCTTTCGTATGGATTCAATATTTATCTGAGGTGAACCGGAATCACGCACCGAAGAAGGACTGCCGGAAAGAATAATTCCTTTAATTCCAGAAACATTTTTCAGCGCATTATTTAACTTATTGTAAGGATGGATTTCGCAGTAAACATTTAACTCTCTTACTCTCCGTGCAATCAACTGCGTGTATTGCGAGCCGAAATCAATTATCAGAATGGATTGGTGCATGCGCAAAAGTAGGTATTATTCTAAAGGTCACTTTACCGTAAATTGATGAATCCAAATTGCCGCTCATTGCACCTCAATGGCGTATAACTCAAAAAGAAAAAGGACAACTTTGTAGCGTAGGGGGGAGTCGAACCCCCGACCTCAGGGTTATGAATCCTGCGCTCTAACCATC
>DATDOJ010000393.1:0-17006 GCA_035293345.1 Bacteroidia bacterium | reverse complement strand
CCCCTTACGTTTCGGGCTACATCGAACGGACGCCCGATTACCTCGCGGACGGCAGCACCCATTATTCAAATTCTTTCTCCTATAATCTCGGTGCCGATTTGAAATACGGCATTGACGACCGCTTCACGCTCGACATGACGCTGCTCCCCGATTTCGGTCAGGTGCAGTCCGACAACAAAGTAAAAAATCTTTCCTACCAGGAAGTTACATACAATGAGAATCGTTCCTTCTTTAAAGAAGGAACCGATATTTTTTCCAAGAACGGTTTGTTCTACACCCGCAGAATCGGCAGGACACCCATGCTGTTCTACAATGTGCCTTTCATGCTCAACCCGGGTGAAGAACTCGAAGAAAACCCTTCGCAGGCGAAGCTGCTCAACGCATTCAAAATTTCCGGAAGAAACAACCAGGGAGTAGGGTTGGGAATATTCAATGCCGTCACCGAAGAAATGTCTGCGACCATCAAAGCCGCTGACGGCAGCACGAGAAAAATTCTCACCGAGCCGCTCACCAATTACAACCTGCTCGTTGCCGACCGGCAAATCAGCAATTACTCCAACGTCTATTTCATCAACACCAACGTCACGCGCGAAGGCAGCTTCGATGATGCCAACGTCACCGGAACCGGTTTCACCTTTGCCGACAAAAAAAATAAATACGCCACCGATGGCGCTTTTGCTTTCAGCCAGCGCCTGTCCTTCAGCAGCATCAACAGTGGCGAAAAAGACAACATCACCGGCTACCGCTATTTCATCGGTGCGCGCAAAATCAGCGGCAACTTTCAGTTTGGCGGTTCCCACTCAAAGACAGACGACAAATACAACCAGCTCGACCTCGGATATTACACCTTACCCAACATCGAAAACACCGGTGTGTACACGCAGTATAGATGGTTCAAACCCTGGCACGGGCTTCGCGAAGGCAACATTAATCTCAGCAGCGACTACTCCGTGAATCCCCTCAAACATGAGCGCACTTTTTTTCAAATCAACATCAACGCCTTTTCAATCCTCATGAACTACCACGCCTTTTTCTTCGGTGGCGGGCTGAATCCCATCTCCTCGCGCGACTACAACGAACCCCGCACCTCCGGGCGCTTCCACAACACCATTCCCTATTGGTATGCATGGGCAGGCATCAGCAGCGACTACCGCAAAGCGTTTGCCGTTGACTTCACACTCAACCTCAGCAACTTCATCGGGCAATACATTTCCGAGGGCTACAGCACCAACACCATCCTTCGCTACCGCTTCAGCGACAAGTTCACCCTGCGCATCATGAACAACTTCAACTACGACCCCTACAACTTCGGCTTTGCCGCCACCCTTCCCACCGATGAAATAATCTACGGGCTGCGCATCCTCCACACCTACGAAAACATCGTCTCCGGAAAATATATTTTCAAAAACGACATGGCGCTCACCCTCAACGCGCGTCACTACTGGAGCACGGGCGAATACCGTCAATACCTCACCCTCCTCGCTGACGGCAGCGTGCAGGATAATTCCGCCTATCCCTACAATCACAACTTCAACTTCAACGTCTTCAACATCGACTTCGTCTATTCATGGCAGTTCGCCCCCGGCAGCAATCTCTCCATCGTCTATAAAAACGCCATCGAAACCGCCACCGGCAAAATCACCGTCAACCTTGCCGAGGATTTCAAAACCACCCTCCGCGCCCCGCAATCCAACAGCGTTTCGCTCAAGGTCATTTATTATCTCGATTATTTATACCTGAAAAAGAAGGGCGGGTAAAGTCCTTCTCCTTTGGAGAAGGATTTAGGATGAGGCCTTGGAGCAAACTATTTCCGCTCTCTCATTCTCTCTGCCCGCTGTCCGGTCGCAGGAGCTCCCTTCCATCGGGCGTAGCTTAGCAGGTTCTGTAGCTCTCACAACCTTTTTTTATCCACCGATAAATAAATCAGTAAAGTTTTTTCTAATACTTTTGACGGGTGAAACAGAAAAAAAGTCATACAGCAAACTCATGGCAGCATCCGGGCGGCAAACTTGTTGAACTCGGGGCTGGCAAACTTTCCGATGCTGAACTGCTTTCAATTTTAATCGGTACTGGAACAAAAGGAAAACCAGCAGAAGAAATTGCCAAGGAAATAATTCAAAAGTTCGGAGGATATAAAGGAATGGCAAATCAGCCGCTTGAAAGATTTCTTGAGTTCAAGGGAATGGGCGATGTAAAAATTATCCGTATAGCTGCTGCATTTGAAATTGCAAGAAGAATTGTACATAAGGTATTGTCTGAATTAGAGGTTGACGGAAAAGTAGTTCATGAAGATATTGCTAAATATGAAAAGTAAAATAAAAAATAAATCTACTTCAATCTCTGATTCGTTTGATGTCAGCTCGCATAAAACTGAATGGACGTGTGCAGCCAAACTTGCAGGATGGATTAATGAAATCGCCAAAGAAAAAAATATTCCAATTGGAGTAGCAGAAGTGGAAACGAAAACCGCAGACAGTGGCAAGCGTTCTGACATAATAATTTATGAGACACCAAAAAATATAAATGCTCTTTGCGTAATTGAATGCAAACTGCCATTCTGGGATGTGTTCAACGAAGAATTAAAAGAGGATGCGCGAAACAAAGGCAACAAACGAAAAGCGCCATACTTTGCTACTACCAATTTCAAAAAACTTATTTGGTGGAATACAGAACGAGCGAATAATCCTGTACTTACTGAAGAGCAGCAGATTCTTGAAAAATATTTTCTCTCCGAAATTGAAAATCTGGACGAGATTGAGAATGTCCGTTACCGCGAACCGATTCGCAGAGAACTGGAAAAATTTATTTCCAAATTATTTGCAGTTCATACCGGAAAAGAACCTGAACCCAAACAGGCAATTGACGAACACCTCATCGACCGCATTCACGAAAAAATCCGCGTGCTTGCTTATTTCTATACTGACATTATCCGCGATAAATTTCATAAGGATACAAAGTTTGCGAGATTGCTGAGGAACTGGTTTGATGAACAGATGTGGGATTTTACGGCAGGGAAAAATGATTTTGACAAAGCCGCCCGTCAAACAGCTTATCTACTCGTCAACAAAATTCTTTTCTACGATGTGCTTCAATCCAAGCGACCGAAAGAACTTGACCCGCTGAAAATTCCCGACAGTTTAACTAAGGGTTCTATGCTGCAAAAAACTTTGCAGATGTATTTTGATGAAGTGCTGAAGATTGATTACGAAACCGTTTACACCACTGATTTTATTGACAGCATTGCTTTCCCCGATGATGATGATTTGGTAAAGCAAATTAAAGAATTGGTTTCCGTTCTTAATCGCTACAACTTCGGA
Organism: Bacteroidia bacterium; assembly: GCA_035293345.1. Taxonomy (GTDB): domain Bacteria; phylum Bacteroidota; class Bacteroidia; order AKYH767-A; family 2013-40CM-41-45; genus 2013-40CM-41-45. The sequence continues at coordinate 13,689 of DATDOJ010000393.1, read as the reverse complement.
ACGCTTGGCTACGATATTCTCGGACGAATTTTTGAACGGCTGATTCCGCAAAATGAGCGCCACACACTCGGACAATATTTTACCAGTGCCGATGTGGTGGATTTGATTCTCCGCTTCTGCACACAGAATGAAGATGATAAAATACTTGACCCATCTTGCGGTGCAGGAACTTTTCTGGTGCGCGGCTATCAGCACAAGAAACTGATGAACCAGCAAAAGAAGCACGAGGAAATTCTTGACAAACTCTGGGGAAACGACATTGCAAAATTTCCCGCTCATCTTTCCACGATTAATCTTGCAATTAATGATTTAGGTGTGCTGAAAAATTATCCCAACATTTTACAGAGTGATTTTTTTGCGTTGCAGGTTGGACCACACGGATTTGATAATGACAACTGGAGAAAACGCAGAGCGAAAACCTTGGGAGTTGATGAACGTGAAGTAACTTACCCTCGTTACTTTGATGCTATCGTTGGAAATCCTCCTTACACACGGCAGGAAGAAATTTCAGACACCGGTGTTGACAAGCACAAACTCATTGCCAAGGCAGTGATGTTCGGCAATAAAAAGATTGCTGACATTAGTGAGCAAGCAGGTATTCACGCTTACTTTTTTGTACATGGTTGGAAATTTCTTAAAGAGGGCGGGCATTTCGGTTTCATTGTTTCCAACTCGTGGCTCGATGTGGATTTTGGAAAGGGCTTGCAGGAATTTTTTCTGCGCAATTATAAAATTATTGCCATCATTGATTCGGAAGTGGAGCGATGGTTTACGGATGCAGATGTGAACACCTGCATTGTGATTCTTGAAAAATGCAACGATGAAAAAAAGAGAATGGAAAATCTTGCGCGATTTGTTTTGCTGAAAAAACCATTGCGGAATTTTATTCCAGCGGCTGACAACGAATGGAGCAAGCAAGTGAACCGCAAAGATGAAATTGACAAACTCATTAACACCATTCTTGCTCACAGCAAATACTATGAAAATGATTCTCTAAGGGTATTCCCGATTTCTCAAAAAGAATTATGGGAAGAAGGATTTGATATTATTTCTCCAGAAGAAGATAATAACATACAAAACAAAGTAGAAGAACCAGGAACATTTTATGGCAAATATCTTGGTGCAAAGTGGGGAAAATATTTACGAGCACCAGAAATATTTTTCAAAGCTTTAGAAAGAAATAAGGGACGTTTAGTTCCATTAAAAAAATTAGGAGATGTAAAAGCAGGATGTTACACAGGGATAAATGAATTTTTTTATTTTGATAAAAGACCAGCTTTCAAAGACAAAGTTGAAAAAGAATTTTTGAAGAAGATTATAAGGAATACCCGTGAAGTCAATTCAATCAATATTAATTCAGAAAAAATTGACTCCAAAGTATTTGTTTGCCAAGCATCAAAAAAAGAACTTGCAAAAACAAAAAAGCACGGGGCTTCATCATATATTAAATGGGGAGAAAAACAAATCGGCAGAAAAAGACAAAAACGGAAAACGGAAATTCTTTTTCCTCATATTGAAAGTGTGAAAAACAGAAAGCCAGGTTGGTGGGCAATTCCAGAACAAAATATTGTGGCGGCAAATCTTTTTATGCTTTATGTGATAAACAAAAGATTCATTACTCCCTATTCTGAAATAGCAGTTGTTTCTGATAGATGTTTTCATAGAATATTTCCATTTGAAAAAGATAGTGTTGAGATTCTGGCAGCAATCTTAAATTCAACTTTTACAATTTTTAGCATAGAACTTTATGGACGCTCCAATTTAGGATTAGGTGCTTTAAAATTTGAAGCAACTGACGCAAAAAAAATTTTTGTGATAAATTGCAATATCGTTTCTCAAAAAATAAGAAATAAAATTATTGCTTCATTTAGTAAAATTAAAGAAAGAATTATTGAAGATATTTTTGAAGAACTTGGAGCTACCAAACCCTCCGAAGTTTACCTTAATAAAATAAAACCCGACCGCAGGGAGTTGGATAAAATTATAATGGGCGAAATACTTGGCTTGAGCGATGAGGAGCAGTTGGAAGTTTACCGCTCGGTGGTTCACCTGGTAAAACAAAGAATTGAAAAAGCAAAAAGTGTTGAGAAAAAAAATAAATTTGCGGATGGAATTGATATAAAAATGGCAAAGAAAGATTTAGTTAAAGAAATAGAGAACAGAAGTAAAGAATAAAAATGGAAATCATCGGCAAGTATTATGAAAGAACGGTTCTGTCGCTGCCCGAAAACAAACGCAGGCAGATGGATTTGCCATCGTGGCGCGATGATGTGAAAGTGTTGAACGAAATTTTTGGCTGGGTGCTTAAATGCGGCAAGGAAAAAATTGAATGCCGCTCAGAAGATGAAGCGCGCTACCTATATGCGCTATGGAGTTTCAACTGGAATGACTTCTGGGTTCCTGCCGATGATAAATACCTTACTGAAATTCTCCCGCGCCTGCTCAAACTTAAAGAAGGTCACGATGAAGTGATTGAAGAACGAACAAGTATTTATTCCAACAGAAAAATAGGAGAAGAATTGCGCAGAAGAACTTATCTTGCTTTAACACTTCGCGAAGAGGAAGACAATGAAGAACAGGATGAAGCATTAAGTTATGAAGACGAGGAAGAAGAACATTCTTCATCAGAGGCATCTTAGTGCCTCCGCTCCTCAGGATTTTCAATCAAACCTTTTTTTCCCATGTCCTTTCATCAACGCAGTGCGCTGGCAAGACAAAATCGCCCGTCCGCCATCCGCTCCGCAGAATATGCCATCCTGCGGTTTCTTTTTTAAATCACACCAATTCCCACCAATCATCCTAATCCGCTAAATCCCGGTTCAGACAATGTCCCGCTCCGCAGAATATAGCATCCTGCGGTAATCAACTTTCCATTTTCCAATTCGTAATTCGTATATTCGTACTCATTCGTTATTCGTAACCAGCCACTCCACCCTCACACAAAAATCCGTCCCCATTATTCTCTCATCATAAAATCGCACCATCGCAAATCCGGGCGCACCCTCCATCGGGTACTTCACCACAACACCCGTCCCTTTAAAATCCGTCCCGTCAAAAACCTCAATCTGTTTTCCCTCATGCAGCACATCAATAATCTCCAACTGCTCCATCACTAAATTTCTCACATCCCCATCCTTCAGCAGCATAAAAACCTCCGGTGCCACATTCATCACTCCATACTTTATATATCCGCAAACATCACCGGCTAAATTTTCATCCGCTATTATTCTTCTGTAAAAATTTTTCATATTTTTTTTAAATCTCTCCTACGAATTCCCAATCCCTTTAGTTTTTCTTCAAGAGGTGTTCCCCCTCTCTTTTGGAGAGGGGGTTAGGGGGTGAGGCGGTGAGTTATTCAGCCAAAACGTCACCCCCTCAAATTCCCATAACCCACTGAAAACAAACCGATTGCTCCCATCTATACGCCCCGGCCACTCCACCAAAGTCCCCCGCTTCTCCACCAAACCCTCCCTCTTACCTACCAAAGTCCTACACACCTCCACCAAAACCTCCCGCTTCTCCACCAAACTCTTACACACTCTCACCAAACTCTCCCGCTTGCCCACCAAAGTCGTCAACACCTCCACCAAACTCTCCCGCTTCCTCACCAAAGTCATACACACCTCCACCAAACCCTCCCGCTTCCTCACCAAACTCTCCCGCTTTCAATCTAAAAGCCCCTCAGTAAGTTCTCACTGACAATATTTCCTGTCTATGTTCCACTATTTTCTTTCTGTGTTCCACCGTTCACTTTCTATGTTCCGCTATTCATTTTCCGAAATCTCATTTATCATTTCTCAATTCCGCTGCCTGTCAACTTTCATATCACATCCCGTTTCCAAACTCCTCCCGTTCTCCTCTCGACAATCACAATTCCCTTCTCAAGTTATAAACAACATGTTCAAAAAATTCTATTGCACATATATCTTTTTCTTATTATCATCGCACTCACAATTCATCTCATCAATTATTCTCAATCAATAATTCAATAATTCAATCAATCAACAATTAATTTCTCATAACTCATAACTTTTTTTTCAAATCCTAAATCTCAAATCCTTAATCTTAAATCATAAAACATGGCACTTCAAATCACACAAATCCGTCCCGCCTACGCATGTTCGCAGGACGAACTCTACGCCACGTCAATTCTCATCGTTGACTCTTTCAAAATTAATCAGGCATTCTTCCAGACAAAAAAAACCATCTACACCATTCTCTTCGGGAACAACCTGCGAGCAGAAATCCTCGCAGCCAAAGCCCTCCCCGATTTTCAGCAGCGCGGTGCCTCGCAGGAAACGTTCAAAGTTCAGTTGGAGCAAGCCGCTGACGATTGCCTCATCATCTGGCAGGAACTCGACTCCTTCATCAAGTCCGCTTTCGCTCAGGAACTCATCAAAACAAAACGCGAAGAAGCCGGCTCCACCCATTACAAAAAAGCAAGCCGGCACGATTGGGAAAGCGTTTCTCAACTCATGCTCTCCGGCTCTACCTTCATCACAAACTATACTGCCGAACTCAACACAGGCGGTATGACTCCCACCTTCCCCACCGATTTCGACAGCAACAAAACCAATTTCGATAACCTCTATCTTCTGTTCAAAGGCGCAGAACAAACTTCATCCGAAAAGCGCAACGAAAAAATAAATGCCAACAACACCTTCCATAAAAAAATCACCCTCCTCTGCGAAGACGGTCAGAAATATTATCGCACCGACCCCGCCAAACGCGAACGATTCACCTTCTCCAGGGTCCTCGAACTCGTCAGTGGCTCCGGCACCGAAACCATCACCGTGGACATCGCCCCCTCCGCAACCGTTTCCTTCGACAAAGTAATCGCAAACAGTCCCATCATCAATTCCGGAACCGTTTCCTTCATCGTCTGCCAGGGAACAGCCGCCTGCAATCCCGCCACATCACCTGTGGTCAGTCCCGGTGACCAGCTCACAAACACATTCGGTCCCGTCCTTTCGCTCACCAATCAAAGCGCCACCCTCCCCGCTAAAGCCACCATCCGCATCGTCCGCGCCTGAGTTTACAGGTGCACTCATAAATTAAAACCCGTCATCACAAGTGGCGGGTTTTTTGTCTTTTTCTTTTCCCTGTTTGTCTAAAACATTTCTCCCATCAAAAAATTTGCTCCATCTTTATCCGCTCAAATCAAATTACTCATGAAAACATTTCTCCTCAACATCTCCCTCTTTGCAATTTTAATTTCATCAACGGCAACTGCACAGAAAAAGAAAGAAGCCGCCCCCGACAAAAACGACCTGTGGAAATCGGAAACCTTCAGCGGGCTTTCCTTCCGCAGCATCGGTCCTGCCGTAACTTCCGGTCGTGTCAGCGATTTTGCCGTCAACCCCAACAACACCAAAGAATATTTTGTCACTGCCGCCTCAGGCGGTGTCTGGAAAACAACCAACGGTGGCATCACCTACAATCCCGTCTTTGATGGAGAGGGCTCATACTCCATCGGCTGTGTCCGCATTGACCCGAACAATACCAACGTGGTATGGGTTGGCACAGGCGAGAACAACAACCAGCGCAGTGTTGCCTATGGCGATGGTGTTTACAAATCCGAAGACGGTGGCAAGTCATGGAAGAACATGGGCTTGAAAAACTCCGAGCATATCGGCATGTTCGCCATTGACACGAAAAACTCCGACATCGTTTACGTAGCGGCATACGGTCCCGTGTGGAACGCAGGCGGTGACCGCGGCATCTACAAAACCACCGATGGTGGAAAAACATGGAAGCAGATTTTATTCGTGAGCGAAAACACCGGCTGCAACGAAATACATATTGACCCGCGCAACAGCAATGTGCTTTATGCAGCAGCGCACCAGCGCAGGCGGCAATTGTTCACCTACATCAGCGGTGGTCCCGAATCGAATATCTATAAAAGCGTTGACGGTGGCGTAACATGGGACACACTCAAAAAAGGATTGCCCGAAGTGGATAAAGGAAGAATCGGTCTCGCTATTTCTCCCGTCAATCCCGATTACGTTTATGCCATCATCGAAGCATCCGATAAAAAAGGCGGAGTGTTCCGTTCAACCAACCGCGGTGCAAGCTGGGATAAGATGGGCGACAACGTAACAGCCGGAAATTATTACCAGGAAATTTTCTGCGACCCCAAAGATGTTGACAAGGTCTTCTACATGGACTTCTGGGTGATGGTTAGCAAAGACGGAGGAAAAACTTTTTCCAAGATAGGGGAGAAGTACAAGCACGTTGACAACCACGCACTCTGGATTGACCCTTCTGACACAAAGCATCTTCTCGTTGGCTGTGATGGCGGTGTATATGAAACGTATGACTTCGGAGCCAATTGGAATTTCAAAGCCAACCTTCCCATCACACAATTCTACAAAGTGGCAGTTGACAATTCTTTCCCGTTCTATTATGTATATGGCGGTACGCAGGATAACAACAGCTTGGGAGTTCCTTCTCGCACCACCAGCGTAAGCGGCATTACCAATGCCGACTGGTTCTTCACTCTTGGCGGTGATGGCTATGAAACACAGATAGACCCCGAGAATCCGAACATCCTTTATCCGCAATATCAGTATGGCGGATTAGTTCGCTACGATAAGAAGAGCGGAGAAATAATTGACATCCGTCCTGTGGAAGGAGAGAACGAACCTGCATACCGCTGGAACTGGGATGCACCGCTTTTGATTTCGTCTCACAAAAACACGCGGCTCTATTTTGGTGCTAACAAATTATTTCGCACTGACGACCGCGGTGATTCGTGGACTGTCATCAGCCCCGACTTGTCGCGCCAGCTCGACAGAAACAAACTGCCTGTCATGGGAAAAGTTTGGAGCATGGATGCTGTGGCAAAAAATCAATCAACCGATTTATACGGACAGCTCGTTTCCATTTCAGAAAGTTATTTCGATGAGAACCATCTTGTAGTCGGAACCGATGACGGATTGATTCACGTTACCCGTGACGCAGGAAAGACATGGACGAAGGTTGACAACATTCCCGGAGTTCCCGAGCGCACGTATGTAAATCAAATCATCGCATCAACTCATGATAAAAATGTTTTCTATGCAACGTTCAATCATCACCGCTACGGAAATTTCAAACCATTCGTTTATAAAAGTGTTGACGGTGGATTAACATGGACTGCAATCCAGGGTAATCTCCCCGAGCGCGGAAGTGTTTATTCAATTGCCGAAGACCACCTGAACAAGGACTTGCTTTTCGTTGGAACAGAATTCGGTGTTCACTTCACCATAGATGGCGGACAGAAATGGATTCAACTCAAGGGCGGACTCCCGACTATTGCCGTTCGTGACTTAGCAATACAGAAAAGAGAAAGCGATATCGTGCTCGGAACTTTCGGCAGAGGATATTACATACTCGATGATTATTCCCCACTCAGAAATATGAAGAAGGATGACCTTAATAAGGAAGCATTCATTTCTCCTGTTAAGGACTCATGGCTTTTTCTTGAATCGTATGCTGTCACCGGAGGACCGGGAAAAGGTTTCCAGGGAGAAAGTTTTTTCTCAACGCCTAATCCGAAAGTGGGAGCGGTGTTCACTTATTATCTGAAAGAGAATATTAAAACCATCAAAGAGAAGCGCCAGGAAAAGGAGAAGGAAAAAATAAAGAAGGGAGAGCCGGTATATTATCCTTCAATAGATTCCATTCGACTGGAGGATGCGCAACCTGAACCATATCTTTTATTTACCATCACTGATGATGCAGGAGCGGTCGTGAGAAAAATAAAAACAGGTGCGAAGAAAGGACTCAGCAGAATTGTCTGGGATTTTCGTTATGCTTCTGCCGGTCCCATAAACTTCAGCACACCAGACCCGACCAATCCTTATGACCAGCCCGAAGACGGACCTCTTGCAATGCCAGGCACATATAAAGTGTCACTCAGCAAATTTGAAGATGGAAAAATGACAGAGCTTGTTGCTGCGCAATCATTCACAGTCAAGTCACTTAATGCGGCAACGCTTCCTGCCTCCGATAAGAAAGTCCTTGATGCGTTCAGCAAAAAAGTTGCAGAGCTTCGCAGAGCCACAGGCGCGGCAGACAGTTACAAAGGTGAGCTTAACAATAAATTGAAATTCATAAGACAGGCAATTGTTTCTTCTTCTGCTTCTCTCCCTGGCATTACCGACCAGGTTTATTCCATTGAGAGAAGAATGAATGGAGTGGAAATCAAACTCAACGGTGATGCAAGCATTTCCAGACGCGAATTTGAAACACCGCCTTCCATCAACGGGCGCATCGGGCAGATAGAATACTCTGTATGGTACACAACATCGGCTCCGACAAAAACAGCCATGCAGTCATACGATATTGCCGCGAAGCAATTCAGCGCAGTGCTTATAGAATTAAAATCCATAGACGGAGAAATCAAAAAAGTGGAAACAACGCTCGAACAAAACAAAGTGCCTTACACACCCGGACGTTTGCCGGAGTGGAAGGATAAGTGAGAGATTATTTTAATGCTCATGCCCTTCGCTTTCGTTTGTGAGCATAGCATTTAAATAGTATGAGCCGTTGGTTACAACTTTGGTGTGTTCAGGAAGATTTTCCAACGGGATGATTTCGGTGTAGCCATCACTCGTGATTCCTTTTTTGACAGCGATGCGCTGGAAGGAAAATATATCTCCCAACTCTTGTTGTTCTGCTTTGCTTTCTTTTTCGGAATGCTGGTGGGGATGCTCATCGTGACCATGTGTTTGAATGAAAATATATTCGCTCCCGCCAAAACTTGTGATTGCTGATGATGGAACAACGGTTGCCAGATTATCAAGCGTGCTTATCATGGCAGTAACATTCATGCCTTCGATGAGTCCTTTCTTGTCGCCTGTGATGGCTGCATGAACGGGAATGGATTTGCTTTCTCCTTCGAACGCGCTGCCGATACCGAAAACTTTTGCATGATAATGTTTGCCGGGCAGATTGGTCAACCATAATTCTACAAGCTGACCTTCTGTTACTTTTAATAAATCCTGCTCGAAGAGGAACATGTCGAGATGGAGTTGTGAGTTGTCCACTATATCCATGAGTTCTTTGCTTGGCTCAACGGTTGTTCCGATGTTGATGTCAATGTGAGAAATATTTCCGCTGATGGGAGTTTTTATTTGCAGAACAGAAGCGATATTTTCGGCAGTGAGTGAAGCGGTGCTGACGTTTAATAATGTCAATTGCTGTTTGAGTGAATTGACTTTTGCTTTCAGCGAATTGTAATTTGCCGCTGCCTGCTGAAAAGTTTTTTGCGCGGAAACATTTTTCTCGCTCAATTCTTTTTGTCTCGTGTAATCCGCTTCTGCAAAGGTGAGTTGTGCATTTGCATGGAGAAAGTCCTCCTGCATTTTTATAAAGGCAGGATTGGAGAGTGTTGCAACAGTTTGTCCTTTCTGAACATAGTCGCCTTCCATTACCAAAATGCTTTGCACCGTTCCGCCAATGGAAGAAGTGATGGCAGCTTTGTTTTGCGGGGGCACTTTTAAGTAGCCGGTTGTTCTGAGCGTGGCTGTCATGCTGCGATGCTCGATTTCGCTTAACCGGATATCGAGCTGCTTGTATTGCGTTGAATTGATTTCAACTTCAGTTCCACTTTCTTCATGGTGATTTTCTTCCGTGGGCGCTTCCTCTTTTTTTGGCTCGCTGCTGCACGAAGAAATGATTAATGTAACTGCCATTGCGAAAATTGAGATTCCAGAGTTCATGTTTTGCATGATTGATTTTTTCATTTTCATTTTCATTTTTTTGAATTGATTATTGATTAATGAAATAATTTATTTGAATGACGGACTGATTATAGTCATTCAATGATTTGAGATAATTGTTTTTAATGTCAATGCTCTGACTTAACAATGTGGTGTATTCCACATAGCTGATTTCACCGCTCTTGTAAGCAAGTGTTGCGGATGAAAGAATTTCATCGGCTTGCTGCAAGCCGGTTTGTTCATAGTAAGAGAGTGATGAAAGATTTTTGAGATAGTTCTGTAATGCTTTATTGTAAGCAGTATTGAAATGCAGTTGGTCGTTCTCAAAATTCTTTTGTGCAATCCTGTGCTGCAATTTTGCTGACTGTATTCTGCCTTGTTGACTCCAAAAGAATAATGGAATTCCGATTCCGAATGAATATCCATAATATCCCGGGTCCTTACCATACCAACTCTGATTAAAATAACGTACGTTGAAATCGGGAAGGAGTTTGTTGAATTCAACTTTGCGCTGAAAGTTTGCAAGGGAGATTCTCTGCTGACTTAATTGAAGATAGGGATGATTAACGATTTCAGATTGTGAATTTGTGATTGCGGATTGCAATTTCTCAGGTGTTGAGCTGATGGGAAGGACCAGTGTGTTTATGTTCATCAATTTCATTAATTCATATTGCGCAATCAAAACATCTGCATTGACGGCTTGCACAGCCAACTGAATTTCTTTGTGCTTTGCCTGTGCTGAAAGCATTTCTAATTTATTTGTTTCGCCTGAGGTGAAACGAAGGGTAGCTGCGTTTTCAAAATCGGTGTAGATGCTGTCCTGCTGCTTCAACAGATTTTGTACGGCTGAGGTGTACCACAAATTAAAATATGCGCTTCGCACATTCAACAATAAATCTTTTTCCGTAAGTGAAAGATTTGTTTTTGCGAGCAAGGTGTTTTGTTTGTTGAATTTGCTTTGTGCAAAATAAGTAGTCGGGAAATCTATTGATTGCGAGAAACCGATTTTGAGGATGCCCTCATCTGTCGCCTTGTCTTTTCTTAAATCCTCGTTCTCATAAAATAATCCTGTCTTGCCGAAGTCAAAGGAAGTTTTCTGTAATTTCTTATTGGACTGAATATAGAGTTGTGATGCGATGAGGTTGGGGTTGTTTCTGAACGCAACCGCTACACAGGAATCCAAACTAAGCTGCACCCCCGTCCCCTCTGCAAAGGAGAGAAGTGAGGTTTGCGCATTGGTGTTTTGCGAAAACAAAAGCAAAGCCGGAATTATTACTGCTGCACTCGCTATTAATTTTTTCCTTCTTGAAAAAATTATGTAGAGCGCTGGTAAAACAATTAAGGTAAGCGCTGTTGCTGTAATGAGTCCGCCAATAACAACGGTTGCAAGGGGTCTTTGAACTTCTGCACCTGCTGTAGTTGAAATTGCCATCGGCAAAAAACCAAGTGATGCAACGCAGGCAGTCATTAGAACAGGCCTCAACCGGATTCGTGTTCCTTTACGCACCCGTTCAAAAATGTCGGTGATGCCTTCTTTTTCCAAATCGTTAAAAGTAGAAATGAGAACAATTCCGTTTAATACAGCTACACCGAACAAGGCAATGAAGCCGACACCGGCAGAAATGCTGAAAGGCAAATCGCGCATCCATAATGCAATGATTCCTCCGATGGCACTCATGGGAATAGCAGTGTAGATGAGCAGCGCTTCGCGGGTTGAACCGAATGCGAAAAAGAGTAATACAAAAATTAAGAGTAATGCAACAGGCACGGCAACCATAAGGCGCTGTGATGCTTCTTCGAGGTTTTTGAATGAACCTCCATACGTGAAATAATATGCTGCTGGAAGTTTTATTTTTTCATTCAGCTTTTGCTGCACATCGGTTACCACTGATTTCACATCGCGTCCTGAAACATTAAAGCCGATAACGATTCTTCGCTTTGCATCTTCGCGGCTGATTTGATTTGCACCCAGCGTGTAATCAATGTTTGCCACCTGCTGCAAAGGAATTTGTGCACCTCCGGGCAATGGCACGAAAAGATTTTTTACATCATCAATGTCCTGGCGGTTTTGCTGCGCAAGACGAACGACTAAATCAAACTTGCGTTCGTTTTCAAAAACAACTCCTGTTGCTTCTCCCGCAAAAGCAGTGCGCACGATGCGGTTGAGTTCGTCAATGCTTAACCCATATTGTGCAATGCGGCTGCGGTCGTAGTCAATGGCAATCTGCGGCATGCCGGTGGTGCGTTCAATTTTGGGTTCCTGCGCGCCTTCAACATTGTTAATGACCTCTGCAACTTTGTTGGCATATTCGGCAAGCGTATCCATATTCTCGCCAAAAAGTTTTACGGCAACATCCTGACGCACTCCTGTCATGAGTTCGTTGAAGCGCATTTCGATGGGCTGTGTGGCTTCAAAGGAAACTCCAGGAATATTTGCTGTGAGCGCATAAAGCATGGTGTCCATCAGGTCCTGGTAACCTTCCGTTGTTTTCCATTCATTTTTTTCTTTCAGAATTATCATCACATCTGTATCAAACGGAGCCATCGGGTCGGTCGGGATTTCAGCAGTTCCGGTTTTGCAAACGACCTGTTTGACTTCAGGAAACTTCATGAGAATTTTTTCCACTACGGCATTATTTTTCACGCTCATGTCAACAGTGCTTCCTTCGGGCAGCATGGAGTGAAAAGCAAAGTCGCCTTCTTCGAGTGTTGGTAAAAATTCTGCGCCCATGCTTCGGAACAAAATCATGGCACCGATAAACAATGCGGCTGCGACACTGATTACCAAACTGCGCTTGTGCATTGCAAATTCAATAGCGGGTTTATACCAGCGCTGAAATAAATCCATCATTCGGTCGCTGATATTTTTTTTGCTGCTTGTTGTCTTCGGAAGAAACAATGCACTCATCATTGGAATGTAGGTGAGTGAAAGAATGAGCGCGCCAATGATGGCAAAGGAAACCGTCATGCCCATGGGCTTGAACATCTTTCCTTCAATGCCAACCAAAGTGAGAATGGGAATGTAAACGATGAGGATGATAATTTGCCCGAAGGTTGCGGAGTTCATCATTTGTGTTGCGCTTTGTTTTACCTCATGATTCATCTGCTCCTGATTGAGTTTAATGATTCCCTTTTCATGATAGCGGCTGTGCAGCACTTTTTGTAAAACGGCTTCCACAATAATAACCGCACCATCCACAATTAAACCGAAATCAATCGCGCCCAAACTCATGAGGTTTCCGGTGACACCGAAAAGATTCATCAGGATGATTGCAAACAACATGGATAACGGAATGACAGATGCCACAATAAATCCTGCACGAAAGTTTCCAAGAAATAAAACAAGAATAAAAATTACGATGAGCGCGCCTTCAATCAGATTTGTTTCTACTGTTCCCATAGCACGTTCAACAAGTGAACTGCGGTCGAGAAACGGTTCGATGGTTACACCTTCAGGCAATGATTTCTGAATGACAGGAATTTTTTCTTTGATGCCATTGACGACCTGAGCGCTGTTTTCTCCTTTAAGCATCATCACCACACCGCCAGAGACCTCACCGTTGCCATTGCGTGTCATTGCCCCGTAACGGTTGGCAGAGCCGAATTGCAATACAGCGATGTCACGAATAAGAACGGGAATGTTGTTGGAAACTTTGACAACAATTTTTCCGATGTCGTCCATTGATTTTACCAAACCGATTCCGCGTATGTAATAAGCGGTTGAACTTTTTTCAATGAATGCTCCGCCTGTGTTTTCGTTGTTGCGTTCCAATGCTGAGAACACTTCGTGTATGCTGACATTCATGCTTTTAATTCTTAGCGGGTCAACGGCAACTTCGTATTGCTTGAGATGTCCGCCAAAGCTGATGACTTCAGCTACTCCCGGCGTGCCGATAATTTGCCGTGCAACAATCCAATCCTGCATTTCGCGCAACTGCATATCGGTGTATTCGTTTTCAAAACCATTTTGCACATGCAATAC
>DATDOJ010000392.1:0-4556 GCA_035293345.1 Bacteroidia bacterium | reverse complement strand
GTTCATTCCCTCCGGTGTTTTGTCTTCGTAAAATTCTTTCAGAATACCGGACGATGATGCAATGCCGCTCGCAAGGTCATACGCATTCAGCTCGGAAATTTTCACGCTGTGACTGCGAATCATCGTCATGAAGTCATTCAGCTTTTGTTTTATTCCTGAGTTCAACTGTATCACACCACTGTATTTGTCAGCATGCGACATCACATCCCACACACTCACATCAGCATCGGCAGCCGTCACCACTAATTTGTCCACCGTACTTTTCCCGATGCCGCGCGCTGGAACATTGATGATGCGCTTCAGCGCTTCCTCGTCATTGTTGTTGAGCACAAGGCGGAAATACGAAAGCATGTCTTTAATTTCTTTCCGCTTGTAAAAAGAAAGCCCGCCATAAATTCGGTACGGAATATTCAACCTCCGCAGCGCTTCTTCCATCGAGCGGCTCTGCGCATTGGTGCGGTACAGAATTGCAAACGCGCGGTTGTGCAACTGGTTATTTATTTTTTCCTCGAAAATCGAGTGCGCAATATTATTTCCCTCCTCGTTATCCGTAAGCGCGCGGAACAAACGGATTTTATTTCCCGTGTCGTTCTGCGTCCACACTTCTTTGGGATGCTGGTCTTTGTTGTGGCGGATGATGCTGTTGGCAGCGCTCACAATCACTTTCGTGGAGCGGTAATTCTGCTCCAGCTTAAACACCTTCACATCAGGATAATCATTCTGGAACGTGAGAATATTTTTTATCGTAGCTCCGCGAAAAGCATAAATGCTCTGCGCATCATCGCCCACCACGCAGATGTTTTCATTCAGCGCGGCAAGCTTTTTCACAATCACATATTGCAGCGGGTTCGTATCCTGGAACTCATCCACCATCAGGTACTGAAACTTATGCTGGTATTTGTGCAGCGCATCCGGAAACTTATCAATCAGCTTGTACATGTTGAAAAGCAAATCGTCAAAGTCCATCCCTGCCGACTTAAAGCAGCGCTGCGAATAAAACTTATACAGGAAACCCAGCTTGGGTCTCCCCGCCTCCTCATCCTGCATCATGATTTCGCTGCTCGACAAATAATCCTCAGCCGAAATCAAATTATTCTTTGCCCCCGAAATCCGGTTGTGCACCATGTCGGGGCGATAGAGCTTGTCATCCAAATTATGCTCGCGGATAATATCCCTCAGCAGCGAGCGCGAATCGTCCGTGTCATAAATAGTGAAGTTAGCCGGATAGCCAAGCCGCTCATGCTCCACCCGCAGCACCCGCGCAAACACCGAGTGAAACGTACCCATCCACAAGTTGCGCGCCTCATCACCGGCAAGCGAGGCAATGCGGTTGCGCATTTCCCGCGCGGCTTTGTTGGTGAACGTGAGCGCAAGAATGTTGAACGCATCCACCGTGCGGCTCCGCATCAGGTGCGCCACGCGGTACGTCAGCACACGCGTTTTGCCCGAGCCAGCACCCGCAATAATCATCACCGGTCCGTCAAGGCACTCCACAGCATTGCGCTGCGCCTCATTCAGTTCATCAAGATAGTTCAAGGGAAAAAATTGTTCTCAAAAGTAGGGAAATAATAGAACGCTGATGACACGGAAAATTCTGATGTGCACAGATTTTTTAACAGAAAAAATTTGGAGACAACCATTATGAACTCTCTCAACCTCTCCGCCCGCTCTCGCTCCCGAAAAGGTCGCTCCATCGGGTCTATGGACGCGGGTCTCCGAATTCTCATAACTGTACTGTGAGCATTGTCATTGCGAACGAAGTGAAACAATCTATTGTTTATCTTCTAAAGCCAATAGAAGAATAATTTGACTTTCTCATGGCTTTCTCTCTATCACAAATAAAAATAATTTCTTCAAAAGTTGGAATGCGATTATCTGTTATTTCAAAGAGTTCAATTTTCCTGGTGATGTTGTCCAGTTCCCCTCCGGAAAAATCGTAGTCCTCTGATAAAACATTTATTGTCTCTTCATTTAATAAAGGTAATTTATTTCTTAAAATACTTCTTCTTATTCCGACAGATGGTTTTTCAAACTGTATTTTATATAAAAACCTTCTGTCAAAAGCACTATCCATGTTAGAAACAATGTTAGTTGTTGCAATCAAAATGCCTTTAAAGTTTTCTAATTCATCTAAGAAAATATTTTGCATGGAGTTATTCATCATATCAACACTTGAGGAAACCTGATTCCTTTTTGAAATAAGAGCATCAGATTCATTGAACAACAAGACAGGAACAATTAATGAGTTTTTAGAAATATGGTAGTAGTCCTTAAATATTTGCTTGGCATTCTCTTCACTTTCTCCAATCCATTTTCTCCTGATGGAAGAGATGTCAACTTTACAAATGATTCGGTTTGAACTCTTGGCAAGTTGCATTGCGAATTCTGTCTTGCCTGAACCCGGGGGTCCCCAGGCAAGACAGGTAAGCCCTTTCTTTCCACTTATTTTATTCATTCTTTCCACGAAGGATTTAAAATTATTTTTCTCTGCCAGTTTAAATAGTTTATCAGTTTCTCTTTTAACCTCCTCATCAAAAAATAACTTCTTAATGCTGATGTCCGAAGGTTGAATCACATCTAATAACTCGGAGTCATAACGCTTTAGTAAAATACCTTTTGCCTTATTACTTCCGAATAAAATTTTTCGTCCCGATTTTCCTAATGCAAAAAATACTTTTTCATCAATCTTGCAATCCACTTTTATCAATTCATTTTCAAAAAGATTTCCGGTTCCGGATAAAAGAGCGTTTACAAGTTCCGAATCATTATTCAGGACACTCAGGATTTCAATTAGGTCGTTGGTAAAAGAAATATTATCGTCTGCCTCAAGTTGATTTAAAGCTACCACTGCAAATAATATTATTAATGAATTTGATTTTAATTCCGAGTCAAGTATTGCTCTGTAATCGGGTTGCTGTATTTGCATTATACAAGCTACAATTTCATCCTGAAAATTCTTCAGGATGTTTGGATTCCTAACAACCTGATTAAGTATTTTGCTTAAATCTTTTAAGCAAGTCCTGAGAGATTTTGTATTGCACAAAAGTTGCCCCTCTAAAATCATGCACGTAACAATATCCGGAACGTAAAATTTTTTTTCTAATCCAAACGAGTCCGCGTCTTGCTTGTTTAGAAGTCCTTTTTGCTCTAATGCATCAAGAATTTTTAATACCTCAGGCATCATCAGTAAGTTCATTCGAAAGAACCTGCACACTTCCGAGACATTGGTAAGCTCACCTTTAATAGAGTTGCCAAGAATCATTGAAAAAAACAATGCCTCTTTAATTTCTATATTGAGTTGTTTTGCTATTTCGCTTGAGTGGGGGTATAACAGCAAATCAACATCATCAATGTTATCGATAACAGTTCCTGCTTCCTTTATTAATTCTTTCGCCTTGATAATTTCATTGATGTTTTCCTTGAGTTTTGTTAATTCTAATTTATTCATATCGTTTTGAATTAAAATTATTTATGTGAAGGATTACACTAACCAACTCTTTCCGTTACCTGCTGCGGGAGTTATTTATCAGTTATAATTTACCTTCCCGAAATCATTAATAACAGAGCTTAGAAAAACAGGAATTTTATTTTCGGGAATCAAACGAATCACCTTAGCTCCCAGGTCATTTAATTTTTCACTCTTAATTTTATTCCTCTTTTTCCTTTCCAACTTAAATCCCAGCTTAACCAATAAACCTCTCTCCACCTCATAGTACTTTACATTATTACAAATGATAAACAAACTGCCATGATGGATTTTAAATAAATCCAATTTAACTTTATTAAAAGCATTTACATAATACTTTCCTGCCAGTTCGATTACCTGATGTTTTCTGAAAGTGATTCTCTTAATTTTTTTCATAGTTTTTTAGTTTTTAAATTGTTAGAATTATTAATTAAATTTTTGCGCACGAGCAGGCAATAGAAATCCTATACCATTTCGTAGTTCAAAAAATCATTAAAAAAGCGAGAAGGATTACAAGACCTTTAGTAAAAAGGAATTAGAAAAAATAAATAATTTAATATACGCAGTCATAAGAGATATTCTGTTTATAGAAATATAAATATATACTAAATTATTCTTTAATACTATTTGTTTCTTTTAAATTAATTTCTTGATTAATTATTGACTTATCGAGGAATTAATATTTTCATTCTTGTTGATTCTGACTCATATCATCTAAGCATACCTTTTAAGGTTTCAAATTCTTGGTCCGTCATGGTATCGTTGAACAACTCGTTTACTTGCCAAAGTCCAGTTGTCCTTATTTTATCCTTTGTTGAGAAGTTACCTAACCAGTTCGTGGATGGTTTTAATTCCTTAGATTTTACTATAGTAGAGATAATTTTACTTTCCCAAAAAAGTCTTGTGTCTTTTGTTTCAATTTGAAAAACACAAAATGAAAAATTGGTTTGTATGTAATTGCTAATTTTTATTTCTATTTGTTTTTCAAAATCAAGATCAAGAAGTTTCAAATTTTTTTCTTTCTCAACTTTTGATGTTATGTCAAGTTCCCATAAATGCAGATAAGTACTTTTGTCCTTGTTCAATAGGC
>DATDOJ010000391.1:0-5262 GCA_035293345.1 Bacteroidia bacterium | reverse complement strand
AAAAAGGAATACTTATTAAAGAAGGAAGCATCATGGAGAAACTTGCGGGAGCAAAAACATTTGTCTTCGACAAGACAGGAACGCTCACTACGGGAAAGTTCAGAATAAAAAATATTACTGCGTATGAAGGCGAAGAAAAATACATCCGGTTTCTTATTTATCATCTCGAAAAGAATTCTTCCCATCCTATTGCAAAGTCACTGGCAAAGGAATGTGAAGGGGATTCTGCAAATCAGAAAGAAATAATTTTCAAAAATGTTTCGGAGGATAAAGGCACAGGAATAAATGCCACCGACAGCGAAGGAAATCTTTACAGCATCGGTTCATACCGGATAGTCAAACATCTTCTCAAGGAAAACAAGCACAACATTTATCTGTTGAAGAATAATAAACTTATTGCCGGAATTGACATTCAGGATGAGTTGAAGAAAGATGTTCCCGGTGTAATTGCCGAACTGAAATCATCAGGCATAAAAACAATTTTGCTGAGCGGAGATAAAAAAGAAATCTGCGAAGCGGTTGCCCGTGAAGCAGGAATTGCAGAAGTGTACAGCGAAGTTCTGCCCGCAGATAAACTTGCGCTCATTGAAAAGTTCGGAAAAGAAAATATCACCGTCATGGTCGGTGACGGAATAAACGATGCGCCATCGCTTGCCAAAGCGCATGTCGGAATTTCCATCAGCGACTCCACGCAGGTCGCCATGCAGGCAGCGCAGGTTGTTCTTCTCAACACAAAGGACTTGAATGAACTGCTTGTTGCAATCCGCATCTGTAAGAAAACTGTTACGACAATTAAACAGAATTTCTTCTGGGCATTTGCTTACAATGTTGCAGCCATTCCTCTTGCAGCCGTTGGAATGCTCGGAACACACGGACCGATGATTTCTGCTTTCTCTATGGCGTTCTCTGATGTGGTTGTCATTGGCAATTCGCTCCGCCTGAAAATAAAACGCCTTTGATTTCGTTAGTGTTCGCTCCTGACAACAGTTATGGCTAAAATACTTTTCGTTTCCGGCTGGTATCCAACAGACGACAGACCATCGTTCGGAATCTTCGTAAGGCGTCATGCCGAAGCCGCTGCGCGGAATAATGAAGTGAGTGTGCTATATGTAAGAACCATTACTTCTCCGGGAAAAAAGTCAATCGAGATTGAAGCAGGGACTAAGAATAATTTGTTTGAAGTCATCGTAAGCATTAATAAAAGAAAGCTTGGCTTCCCTCCTGTTTCTGCCTTGCTGAAATTTATTTTTTACATCCGTGCTTTAATCAAAGGATATAAAATCATTGTTATTTACAAAGGAAAACCGGATATAGTGCATGCAAATATTTTATACGAAGGCGGCAGGCAGGCGCTACTGCTGAAACTTCTTTATGGAATTCCTTTCGTCTGCACCGAACACTGGACCGGTTATCTTCCGGAAGACGGAACATACAGCGGCTTCATTAAAACTTCTATTTCAAAACTGGTTGCTTCAAAAGCAAAATATATTCTTCCTATCACTAAGCAGCTCTCAGCAGCCATGCAGTCACATCGGCTGAAAGGAAATTATCTTGTCATTCCGAATGTGGTGAACACTGATGCTTTTTTTCCCGAGGTTAATGCAAGGCGAAACCTCAACAGGATAATTCATATTTCATCGCTCGATGAAAGGCAAAAAAATCTTGACGGTATTCTGAAAGCGTTTAAAATTGCCAGCGATAAAATTACTGCGCTTGAAATGGTTGTCGTTGGAGGTGTGGAGAATTTGGAATCAGCCAGGCAAATGGTAGTCAAAAACAATTTGTCTCCGGAGAAAATATCCTTTACCGGTTACATTGACGAAAATAAAATTGCGATGTTGCTGCGTGAGTCGCTCTGCCACGTTCTTTTCAGCAACTATGAAACGCAGGGCTGTGTGGTTCTCGAATCAATCGCCTGCGGTACTCCCGTCATCGTATCTGACCTTGAAGTTCATCGTGATGTAGTGAATGAAAATAATGGTATTCTTGTCGAGGCGGGGAACGAGAACGGGTTAGCAGCAGCCATGCAGAAAATGTATCATGAATCAGGAAATTATTCTCCGGAGAAACTTTCGGAATTTATCAGACAGAATTACAGTTATGAAAAAGTCAACCGGATGCTGAACGATGTGTATCAGGAATCAATGAAGAGGAACTAACCTGTTGATGAAAAAAATAATTTTCGAAATAATTTCCTCTCTGCGAACGCATGATTTAAAAGCTGACGCAATATCTTTTTCCATGCAGGTTGGCGCAATGCTCCTTAACCTGCTGATAAATCTTCTCCTTGCCAACATCATGCTGCCTGCTGATTACGGTGCGTTTGCATATTCAACCACGCTGATATTTGTACTTGCCGGAATCGGAACGTTTGGTACACAAAATCTTTTAGTGCGCGAAGTGGGCGCGGGTCTGGCAGCGAATAATTTATCTAACAGTAAAATACTGTTAGGATGGTCGCTGAGAAGAAGTATCCCTTTTGTTTTAATTCTCATCTCGCTTTTTATATTTATTGCTTTCCAGTTCAATTTATTTTTCCGCAGCCAAAATCTTGCTTCATACACTTTCCCGATGCTGGTTTCACTTGCGGCAGTGCCTCTGCTCGTAATTATCTATATCAATCAGTCCTACCTTCAGGGTTTGCGGAAAATATTCAGCGCACTTTTTGCTGAAAAAATTGTTAAACCATTTTTGTTTCTGGTTGCCGTAACTATTTTATTTTTCTCATCGCAGGAAACACTGTTTGCTTTCAACAAGGCTGCATTAATTAATGTCGCTTCATTTCTTGCTGCATCCATAATTTTAGTTGTCAGCGTCAGCCGGCTAAATAAAAATACTGCAGCAACAGCACCCGAAAAACATCATGTTGACCAATGGACTAAAAGCTCCATGACTTTTTTTCTTTTCAGCATCGTCACCCTTTTATATCTGCGCACCGATATTCTTTGCCTCGGCTTTTATCAAAGTCCCGAGCAGATCGGCATTTACAATATCTCATGCCGCGTTGCCGACACCGTTTCGTTTCCACTGCACATACTCACCTTCGGACTCGCGCCAATGATTTCAGGGTTATTTCATTCAGATGACAAATTAAAACTGCAAGCAACCGTTACCGCTTCAACACGCCTCATATTTCTTCTTTCCGTTATACCTGCACTTTTGTTTATCTTCTTCGGAACACCGATTCTCAATTTGTTCGGCAAACATTTTGAAGCCGGGTACACCTCTTTCATGATTTTAATTTTTGCCAATCTCATTAATGCACTTGCAGGACCAGCCGGTTATGTACTTGCTATGACAGGACATGAGCGGCTTGCATTTCTCTCGATGACAGTTGCCTGCTTAGTCAACATCGCCATGAACCTTGTTTTGATTCCGCTGTACGGAATTAACGGAGCAGCCATAGCAGTATCCCTCGCCATGCTGACATGGAATATTCTCATTGTGGTTTTCACCGTTAAGAAAACAGGAATTCGTCCCGACATTTTTTATCTCCTGAAAAGAAAGTAAGTTTAATTTCGCCCACAGGTTTTTTCAGCACGAACAATGGCAAATAAAATATACAGGGCATTAGCCGCAGTTGCTTTTTTGCTGCGTCACCCTTCTTCCATTTTGCAGGTGTACGCAGATGCAGATGCTCACAGGAAGGAAGTTGTCAGGAAATATAATCTTGAGAAAGGATTGCCTGTTGTGGACATAAATGATTTGCTGGGCTCGATTGATGAGACACTTTTCCCCTACAGTTTTCTCGATGGCACGTCAACTCCGCTCGACCTGGCATTGCTGAAAGGGTTTGCCAAAAAAAATCCCGGTGGAGATTATTTTGAAATCGGGACATGGCGCGGTGAAAGTGTAGTGAATGTTGCTTCGGCAGGAATGAATTGCACAACATTCAATCTTTCGGATGAGCAGCTCAGGCAAAGAAATATTTCAGAAAAGATAATTGAACTGCAGGGATTTTACTCAAAGAAAATTCCTGCCATCAGACACGTTTTCGGAGATTCACGGACTTTCAATTTTAATTCTCTCAATCAGAAATTTGATTTAATCTTTATAGATGGCGACCACAATTTCGAGTCAGTGAGAAACGATACAGCAAAAATGTTCGGACTCCTCAAAGATGAGCGCTCGGTTATTGTCTGGCATGATTACGGCAGCACACCTGAAGATATCCGTTGGGAAGTTCTCCACGGAATTCTTGACGGAACGCCTGGACATTTCAGGAAAAATATTTTAAGAGTTTCAAATACGCTCTGCTCGATATTCATACGCGATAATTTTCAAACTTACTTTTCAGAGTTCCCTCAAACACCGCGGCACAAATTCTCAGTGAGCGTTCAAACTAAATAATAAATCATTCTCTCGTGTGCGGAATTGCCGGTGTAATTTCATTTAACAACACTAACGTTGTACCTCATGTCAAACTGATGACTGAACGGCTTCGTCACCGAGGACCGGATGGTGAAGGATATCTTTTTATTTCTGGCGCAGATATTTTTTCAGCCAGCGGCAATGACACTTCTGCATCAATAAATAATTCTTCCCTCCCCTACTCTCCCAATAATCATATTAACGCATTAAGTAATTCCTGCAAGATTGGACTCGGGCACCGAAGATTGACCATTCTCGACCTGAGCGAAACAGGTCATCAGCCCATGTGCGATTCTGAAAAAAGATTTTGGATTACCTACAACGGAGAAATTTACAACTTCATTGAACTGCGGGAAGAACTAAAGCAGAAAGGGCACCGTTTCATTTCTGAATCAGACACCGAAGTAATAATTTATGCTTACAAAGAATGGGGTATAAAATGCCTTGAGCGCTTCAACGGCATGTGGGCATTCGTGATTTACGATTCTCAGACCAAAACTCTTTTCGGTGCACGCGACAGGTTTGGAGTCAAACCGTTTTACTATTTCCAAGACAAAAATTATTTTGCTTTTGCATCAGAGCAGAAAGCTCTCGTTGAGCTTCCGTTTATTAAAAATGAAATTAATCCCGAAGCGGTCTTCGATTTTTTTGTGCAGGGGAAAATGGAACATGAAAGTGAAGGTTTCTTCAAAAATATTTTCGAGCTTTTCCCCGCAACTTATTTCACGCTCAATGCAGTGACAGGTGAAATACATTTCAGGAAATATTACTCGCTGGAAGACACTTCGGAATTTTCCGATTATGATGAAAACCAATTTCAACTTCACTGCAAAGCAGTCCGGGAGAAGTTGATTGAGTCCGTTTCCTTTCGCCTGCGCTCTGATGTTCCTG
>DATDOJ010000390.1:0-5326 GCA_035293345.1 Bacteroidia bacterium | reverse complement strand
GAAAGAAAGACGCAACATCAATGCAGATGAGAATCTCAAAAAAGTTTTTGGCGGAAAGAAAACCGTCTCTATGTTTGAGATGACCAAACTTGTAAGCAAACACCTGTCGTAAGACAGCTTTGCTGAAAAGAAAAAGTCCCGGTGAGAATCGGGACTTTTTTTTATAGACATTGGAGAAACTATTTTTGAATGATGATTTTTCTTCTTGTCAGCATTCTGTTTTCTGACTTCACCGAGACAAAATAAATTCCGTTACTGAAATTCTCCGCTCTGAGGGAAATTGTCTTCGCTTCAAAACAATTCTCTTCAAAGACATTTTTTTCTGAAACATCATTCACCATCACTTCTTTAATTCTCGTTTTGCTGGTAATGCTGAAATTTCCATCTGAAGGATTCGGAAAAATATTTATTTCGGAAAAATCAATTTCGGAATTTTCGATTCCTGTCGTTGTTCCGTATTCGTGTGCTCCCCTGTCCAATTGAGCATTGACAATTCTGTTCGCCACGTTCGCAATGTGAACATATTCATAAACCGGGGAAAGCGGAAAGCTGCCTGCAGACCCGGGATTTGTTCCGCCATTGATTGCGCCTGATGATGAGATTAAATGATAATCATAAGAGGACGCATTTACAAAGCCAGTGTTCAATACTGTGCTGTAAAAATTATTTGAAGTATCAACTACTACCACCGAACCGCTGATGATTGTTCCCGGTCCTGCAAAAATATTGTTGTATGCTTTGAGTAAAGAAGTTCCGCTCAATACACTCAGAAAACTTCCGGTGCTTCGGTCGTTCACAATCGTGTTATTGATTACATACAACTGGTGAGGAGAAGGATTACTCAATCCTTCCAACCCAAAGCCGATGATATTTGAATTCTGGCTGTTCGGTCCCTGCTCGATTTCATTTCCGATGATGATTGCCAATCCGCCATTGGGTAAATCAATTTCACGGCTGGCATCTCCCGTGGCTTCGTTACTGATGCGGTTGTACAAAATGTAATTAACAGATGCACGGCTCTTCAGTTCGTGCCCGACATGGCAGTGATGTGAATAATTGTAACGGAAAACAAGTGTGTCAATATTTCCGATGTAGAGATTGTGTGAGTAACCATCACCATATCCGTTATATGCGAACTCCGAATATTCAATTGTGATTTTGCATGGAGAATACGCACCGCCAAGAATTCCGTCTTCGTTGTGATGGAAGTAGCAATGGCTTACCGTTAAATTCAATCCTTCCTGGCGGATTCCCGCTCCGTTTTGCGAAGTGGAAGTGCATTCCATAAATTCTATCCACTCAACTCTTGCATTGTTTCCCTGGATTACCCAGATGGCTTTGTCGCCCCAGCTTAAACCGTTTGATTCCAATTGTGCATAGCCGCCAACACCGCGCAGCAATAAATTATGTGCCTGCCAGCGGCAAACATCTGACGGATAATTTCCTGCGTCAATATCCACCGTGTCGCCATTCTGCACAAGTGTTGAAACCTGGCTCGGCATGGTGTAGGTGTGCGAGGGTCCGACTTGCCACACCGTAGCAGAGGTAAATTGATTGCTGAAAAATAGAAGGAGAAAAAAATATTTGTTCATCTCATTGTGAATTTATTTTTTCATCAGAACAATTTTATCTGAAACTTTCTTCTTGCCTATTTCAAGAACTACCGTGTACGTGCCTGACGGACATGAGAAACAATCCCATGTAATGAATGTCTGATGTGAAAAAACATTCGTACTGTAAACAATTTTTCCTGACGAATCGAAAATAAAAATCGAACCCTTCGCCCCGTGTGGCAGGGAGAATTCAATCATGCTAGTTTGTTGAGAAGGATTTGGAAACACGTTCAACATTATTGAATTGTCTTCCCTTGCATAAGAAGGAACTGAGAGTGTGGAATCTAAATATCCAAAAACATATTCACCTTTTCGAAGCGTATCAATAATAACATTTCCAACCTTGTCATTCGGGTTGCCGATGTTCATAGTAGTATCGGTGAGCGGTTGCCATTCATCAGCCGTGCCGCTGCGGTAGAGCAAAACCATGTTCAATTCCGTTCCGGTTATGAGTGTATTATCAATATAGCCGTTGCCTGCAGAAGCCGCAGGAGGAGTCCGCCCGTCATAAGTGAAAGTTGCTTTTGATAAAAAAGCATTGTCGAACAAGCCGTCCACTTTCCAGTAGTGATAATCCGACAATCGTATTCCGGGGTTTTGCAATTGAAAATCATCGGGCTTAACCCAGTTGTGTTCTATGCGGACAAAATTATTTGCTCCCAGCGCCTGCACGTTGAGTGACATCCCTGTCTCAGGAAATGCATTATTCCCCGTGGCGGTAATATTTTTTTCATAGTCGCTGATTGCATCGCTGACTTTTTCATTCCTGTCGAGCGCAATAAAATCAAAAACGCCTATCAGTGGGATGTGGAAAACATTGGTTGCGGAATCAATCAAAACGGAAACGGTTGTGTCAGTTGTGCTGTTTGAAAAAGTAATGTCAACAGACATGCTGTAGATGTGTGAGGCATTTCCCTTACTGCGCTGGCGGGTGTAAACCCAGTAATGGTCGAGACCTCCGGGAAAGTAAACTACAGAGTCAATGGAGAAGTGCGGAAAGCCGGGAGTGAAAACCCAGTCGTCAAAAAAACGCGTAAGGTTGATGCTGGATGCTGCTGCCATTTCATCGCGAAGCTGCGCGCTGGTTGCATTTCCATAAGCGCGGTTGTTCATGTATCCTCTGCACCCAACGAAAAACAAACTGTCGCCCATATATTTTCTCAGGGTGTGCGCAATGTCCGGACCCTTTTCATAAACTGTCTTGGCGTAAGTATAGGAATGAGGCACGGCATTGAGCGCATGATAATTTCCGTCATTGATGTGACATAGTTGAAGCACCCTGCGATGATTAGCGCGCACGGCTGTTTTGTATGCGTCAGCGCCATAATGATTTTCGGTAAAGTAAAATTCGTTGAACACGGCAAAGCCCTCGTTGAGCCACATCTCTTCTTCCTTATCGCAGGTGACTTTGTCGCCCCACCACATGTGTGAAAGTTCATGCGCCCACAATGTTTCGTAGTTGAGTGTCCCGTTAATAAACGTTTTCGAAATGTGAATGCTTGTGGCATGTTCCATTCCGCCATAGACAACGGGTGTCATAACGAAACCGACTTTATCCCAGGGATAAGAACCGTAAGCATTGATGAATGATGAAAGACACGTTCCGAAGTTTGTGAATGTCGCCAGCGTTGCATTGGTATCCTGCGGCAGCACTGCCCACTGAACAGGAATTCCGCTGAAGGTTCTGCGCAGCGTGTAGAACGGTGCCACAGCCACCGAAGCAAGATAGCTCGGAATGGTGTGGTTCATTTTCCAGTTCCAGGTGAGTGTTCCGTTTGCATTCACAGTGCTGTCAACGAGAATGCCGTTGCAGAATGCTTTGTAGGTTGAAGGAGTGGTGATGTGGAAATCATATTTCGAACGGTCAGTGAATTCATCAATGCACGGAAACCACACGCGCCCGAAGGTGTGCGGGTCCTGGCTGAAACTAACGCCAAGATTAAAAGCGTAGGTGCCGCTGAAATAAAATCCGCCCCATGAAGCGTCCTGCTGTGGCTGTCCATTGTAGTAAACCGTGAGTGTGATGCTGTCGTTCAGATTTAAGACAGAGGGCGGAGTGATGCGGATGAGCGTGTCATTGTATGTGTAAGCAAGCTGCTGACTGCCGGACACGATGGAATCAATGGTGAGATGGAGCAAACTCAGCGTAATGTTATTCACGCTGTTGAGTTTCGAAACAACGGTGAGTGTTGTATTGGCGCGGATGGATTGCGTTGAATAATTTATTGTGTCAATACGGATTTCATAATGCCGCACGGTGATGGTGTCGCTCGTCAGCGCGAAACCGTTACAGGCAAAAAGCAGGAGAGCAAATGCAGAGCAGAGATATTTTTTCATCCGGAAAATTTTTTACTAATATCGGAAATATTCTTCTGCCATAAAAAATCGTCAGCGTAAAAATATAAAAATGATGTTTGGGGGATGGGGTTATCTCCGCCAGTTTACAACCCGAAAAAAAAAAATCTGAAAAGCCCCGACTGCGTTCCGAACGCGACCGGGGTTTGATTTCATTTCCCGCATCAGTTTATCTTTTCTTTTTTCTCGGATGCTGGCGCGTATCCCAAAAAGTAAGTATGTCTATATGCGTTGGAGTGATTTTATAGATTAGCAAATTATGTGGCGTTACCAATGCCTCGCGGATATTTTTTTTATTTGTACCTCTGAACATGTGCGGATGAATCGCAATATATTCTATTACCCTGTCTGTTGCACGAACAAAATTTTCGACCTCTCGCTGAGTCCATTCTTTTTCCAGGTAATTAATTATCCTGTAGAAAGCATCCACTGACTCTGCTGTCCATCTCACTTCCTGAGCCATTTCCGGTATTTCTTTCTTGCTTCCGCATGTGAAACAGTTTCGCCCCGCTCAGATTGCCGAAGCCCTTTTTCAACGGACATCTTTATTTCGTCAGGCAATTCTGCCCACCAATTATCATCCTGTGTATCAAAAATCGCTTTCAGATAATTGATAATATTTTTATCATTTGTATTAAGCAGGCGCTTGGCTAATTCAAGTTTGACAGAGTTAACATTCATATTTATTTCTTTTGTACAAAGATAGAAAAACTCCCTGTTCCTTTGCTTCGTGCGTTTGCCTTAGCGTGAACCAATTTCAAAACGTCCCGATGTTTATCGGGACGCCTTTTGTTTTTGCCTGAGCGGCTGCTCACATCTTCACAATCTTCCTCACCATTTTATTCCCTGCTTCATCCGTTACGGTAACAAAATAAATTCCTGGGGTAAGCTCCGAAACATCAATCGAAGCACTCCCCTCTCCTAAAGGAGAGGGATTTAGGGTGAGGTTTTTAATTCTCTCTCCCACCACATTATACATTTCTATTCTTTCAATTTTCAATTGTCCATTATCAATTATCAATTGTTCCGTGGCAGGATTCGGATAAAGAACAAAACTATCACCGGCTTCTCCATCGCCCGCCTCGCGGTTCGCCTGGCAGCCGCCCACATAATCACCATGAGCCAAATGTGCAGGCACTGCACTTTCGTCAACACAAATAGTATTTCCATTATGGCATATCTGAACTTTTTGAACATTGCTGTTGCCTGCAAAACATCTTGCGTCCTCTGCATAGATAGTTGCGCAGTCGGTAGCAACACAATTGTTTGCATCAGTAACCGTAACACACAACTCAGCAGTATCGAGCAAACAAACTGTTACCGTTTGTGTATTTGCACCTGTCATGGTTTCATCGCCC
>DATDOJ010000389.1:0-2289 GCA_035293345.1 Bacteroidia bacterium | reverse complement strand
GCGCAGCAAAGGTAGTTTATCAAAAAACAAGCCGTTGAAGTGATGCGAGATGAGAGCAAGCACATAACGGTCGCTCACAAACTCGTAGTAGTTCATCATGTTGAATGCATAGTGGCGGTAGCTGAACGTTTCATTTCCGCGGTGCACTTCGAGCAAAGGATAAGGAAGCGTTTCAAATGTCTGCCCCGCTTCGACAAGGAACATGGAATATCCGAGCGGGCGAATAGTGAACTTGCCGTCTATGCGCGTTGAAATTTTGTTGTACTCAAAATCGCTGTTCAGCACATCTTTGAATCCGCGTGTGTAGTTGACAAAAAAGATAGGGAAACTCGAACCTAAACTAAGACGGTTTCTTTTTCCCTGGATAAATTTTTCACGGATGGCGAAGCGTGCCGTGATGCTGATTTCAGAATTCACCAAAGCGTTGCGCGTTGTTCCGTCAGTGCCGTTGGTGTAGTATGCATAATCCAAATCACCGAGCGGAGCATAACTTCGGTGGATAAACTGAAACTTGGTTGAGAAGCCCGGCTTCCAGTCAACCTCGTAGAATCCTGACATGTCTTCAACGTTGGTAAACTTGTTGGTCTGCACTCTTCGAAGAATAGAGCTCACAATATCTCCACCCTGGAACACATCGTCTTTTTGCCGTCCTGCAATACGGTAACCCTGGAATGCGCTCTGGCTCTGCCCGAATTCTTCTACATCACGTTTATAAACTGCACCAACAGACATCCACGGTTTTCGCGAGATATAATATTTGAACAAGCCGCTGTACTTGAATTTTTCATCAAGCGAACCCCACGCTCCGTACGCTTCAAGCGTCAGGTCTTTGCTGAAATCAGTGCTTGTTCTTCCTCCAAGCCGGAAACGATTTCCCTCGTATTTGTTGAAGCTGTACATTTTCGGGAACGGACCAATCTCAATCTTGCCGAATGTTTTGTACCCGGTGAAAAGAAATGTAATCACGTCAACATACGTTCTGTAAATCGGAAGCGATTTGATTGTGTCCACCATGTGATACACCGCCTTCTCCTGCTTCGACAACGAATCGTGCCGGGCGCTTAGCCAAAATGCTTCATCATAATTAAATGCCGAATCGCTCATGGAAATATCCTCGCTTGACTCAAAAAAAGAATCGGGCTTCGGCTGGTTGATGACAAAGTTTTTGTACGAAGCAGTTTTCCTTCCTATGAATCCCATGCCTTCGTTTTGCGAAAGGAAATCTACTACGTAAATATCTTTCTTCTTCATCCACACCGAATCATTTCCGTTCAGCAACACAAACTCCTGCACAATGGCAATGTCCTCCACGAAGTTGATGTTGGCATCGGGCGACATGCGCATGTTTATTTTTTTTACAGCGAATGTGGTATCGTGAATCCACACTTCACCGCTGAAGGTGAGTTCCTGTTTCCGTTTCGGCTTGAAAACAATTTTATAGCACCACTGGTTGTCCATGAAACTGCTGTCGGTCAGAAAAAATTTATAGAAGAAAAATCCCGAGCCATTCAACGGGCTGACAAAACTTTTCTTGAAGAGGTCAATGTAATTGCGGTAGATGTTTACGTTCTGGTACATGTCGCCAAGAAACTGAGTCACCGTAGCGTTGTCCACTCCTGAAATCTTCGTGGCTTTGATGATTTCTTTTTTCTGTGACGGGCTGCTTGTGTAATAAAAATTGGAGAGTGATTCGGAAACAAAAATCGGGAGAAACGGTTTCTTGTTCGTTTCCGAACTGTCAATATTGTTGAAGATAAAAGCAATCGGCTTCAATACTTTTTTCCTTTTAAATTTTTCAGAGATATTGTTGATGTCGAACTCCAGCTTATTGTACACTTCGTATTGATACGCACTGATATTTTCCCTGTTGTTTTTGTCGCGATTCTCTACCACTTTGCGCATCAGAATGTCTGCCGGATTTTCTCCCGCCTTGATTTCAACTGCATTCAGTTCAAACTGATTTAGCCGCAAGGAAATATTAATGACCTGCGTTTGCCCGCGTTTCAGTTTCATGTTCACGGTTTTGTAACCGAGGAAAGTTACAATGAGCGTGTCAACCGGTTTTTCTGTTTCTGCTTTATAGTTGCCGTCCATGTCGGCACGTGTTCCCTGCGTGGTTCCTTTGAAAAAAATATTGGCGAAGCCGATGGGCTCATTGGTGAGGGCGTCTGTCACCCTGCCTGAAATTCTTGTTGTCTGACTGAAAGCAGAAACGGAAATAAAAAGAAACAGCAGTAAAAAAATATTCACTGCCTCAGAAAAAATTCTCCGTTGCTTTTCTTTCACGCC
>DATDOJ010000388.1:0-14818 GCA_035293345.1 Bacteroidia bacterium | reverse complement strand
TCGACCTGAGCTATGACGGACTGATGATTGAATCGCACATCAACCCTTCGCAGGCATTGAGTGATAAAGAGCAGCAACTTACTCCCGCAGAAGTCGGAGAACTTTTATCCTCGCTTGTGCTGAGAAAAATTACGGTGGATGATGTTGTGTTTAATTCATTGCTCGAAAAACTCCGTCACAAAATTGATTTGATTGACTCAGACATTCTGAACATGATGGCAAAGCGGATGAGCGTGGCGCGTGAAATAGGGGAGTATAAAAAAGAACACAATATGACCATCCTGCAGGTGAAACGCTGGGAAGAAATTCTCCGCACACGGACAAAACTTGGCGTGGAACAGGAGCTCACTCCTGAATTTGTTGCGAAGATGTATGAACTTATTCATAACGAATCCATCCGTCATCAGACACAGGTGATGAATAAGAGTGATGTAAATCATGAAGCGTAGTGCGAGCACTCCCAAATTCAAATTTCCGGTTTCAGAAATCAGAAATTATAAATTAGTACATCCGTGCCTGTATTTTCCGATTCCCTCCATCAGCATATTTTTTTTGGCGATGATGCGCTGACCCATCTTGAAAAATTTCTTATTGAAAACTATTCTTCTGTTCAGAAATTTGTTCTGACGGATGAAAATACTTCTGTGCATTGCCTGCCTCTGCTTCTGAAAAACATTCCTGCCCTGAAAAGCGCAACGGTGTTGACAATGAAATCGGGAGAGAAAAATAAAAACCTTTCTTCGTGTATTGAAATATGGAAACAATTGAATGCAGGCGGAGCAATGCGGAATTCCCTGGTGCTGAATCTTGGCGGTGGCGTACTGTGTGACACGGGAGGATTTTCTTCTTCTGTTTACCTGAGAGGAATTGACTTTATTCATATTCCAACTACACTGCTTTCAATGGCTGATGCTTCCATCGGAGGCAAGACAGGAATTGATTTGGAGGGACAGAAAAACCGTGTAGGAGCTTTTGCTTTTCCGAAGGCAGTGGTTACGTGTCCGAAATTTCTTGACACACTACCTCAGCGTGAAATCAATACCGGGTTTGCTGAAATAATCAAGCAGGCGTTGCTGTCGGGTGAAAAATTATGGAACATCGTAAAACAGGTTAAGCCCAACTCAAAAAATATTTCTGAAGAAATAATAAGTGAAACGCTTTTGTACAAAGCAGGCATTGTTGCCGATGACCCGTATGAAAAAGGAAGGCGGGCGATTTTTAATTTCGGTCATACAATTGGTCATGCTATTGAAACCTGTTCACTGATTCACGATGAAGATTCATTACGGCACGGTGAAGCGGTTGCGGCAGGAATGATTTGCGCTTTGCAACTATCTTCTGAGTTTGAAAATTTTCCGCTAGAATTATCTCAGGAAATTTCCGCATTGATTAAAGCGTGGTTCCCATGGCTGAGAATCAATTTCTCTGATGATGAAATTATATCGCACATCAAATTCGACAAAAAGAAATCAGGCAAGCCGGTGCGGTTTGTTTTGTTGAAAGCAATCGGAGAGCCGGTGATTACAGAAAGTGTGGCAGAGGCAAATATCCGGTCGGCTATCGGGTTTGCTCGTAACTATTTGTCAAAATAATGGAACGCGGATGACGCGGAAAGAGCGGATGGAAGCAGATAAAAAAAATAGTTGTTCTGTTGCATGGAGTAAGAAGCCGCTGAAAGCAACCATCCATCTTCCATCTTCCAAAAGCATCAGCACCCGTTTGTTGATGATGGAAGCGCTGAGCGGGAAGAAGTTTCCCTTGAAAAATATTTCTGAAGCAGACGATACAAAACTTTTACAGCAGCTTCTTTCATCCGACAATAATACTCTTGACGCGCAAAATGCAGGAACGTGTTTTCGTTTTCTAACTGCGTATCTCTCCCTTAAAGAGGGAGAATGGATTCTCACCGGTTCTGAAAGAATGAAGGAGCGACCCATCGGAGAATTGGTTGATGCACTTCGTATGATGGGCGCTGCTATTAATTATTTAGAAAAAGAAAATTTTCCTTCGCTTTCGATTCATGGGAAGAGGTTGAATGGAAAAGAAATTCAAATTGACGCTTCACAAAGCAGCCAGTTTGTTTCGGCATTGCTGCTGATTGCTCCGTATGTTGAAGGAGGATTAAAACTGAAAATGGTTGGAGAAATTTCTTCGGAACCATACATTGAAATGACCTTGAAGCTGATGGAACAATTCGGAATAAAAATTCTGAGGAACGGAAATTCAATTGAAATTGAGCAGCAGGAATATGTAGCAAAGGAATTTTCTGTTGAGCCGGACTGGTCATCGGCTGCGTTTTGGTATGCCATGGCAGCGCTGAGTGATGCTGCTGAAATTTTTCTTGAGGGATTGTCAGCAGAAAGTATGCAGGGGGATTCCATCGTTGCTGAGCTGATGAAAAGTTTTGCTGTGCAAACCAAATTTACAAAGGAAGGTGCGGTCATTACCCGTTTAGGAAAATCAATTCAGAAAAACTTTTCCTTCAACTTCAGCGGGCATCCTGATTTGGCTCCGGCATTTTTTGTTTTATGTTCTGCGCTTGGCGTGGAAGCAAAGTTTACAGGAATTAAAAATCTTTCCATCAAGGAAAGCAACCGCGCGGAAGCGTTGAAGACGGAACTGGAAAAGTGCGGAGCGAAAATTTCAAGAATCAATGAGGATGAATACCGTATCACATCCACAATCAATAACTCAATAAATCAACCATTCAATAATTATAACGACCACCGCCTCGCTATGGCATTCGCCATGCTCGCCATTCCTCTGGGGAAAGTGGAAATAAAAAATCCTGCCGTGGTCAGCAAATCGTATCCGGGATTTTGGAATGACTTGCGCTCGGCTGGGTTTGAAGTGCAATTTGTGTGATTGTTGGGGAGGCAGAAAAGAAGCCGGTTTTAGTAGAAAAGAACTTGGGCGCAATCGAAAAGAAGTCAGCCGGAGTTGAAAAGAGGTGAGGGAGGTTGAAAAGAGACCTAACTTTCCAACTTGCTGCCTCAAGTTTGGAACTTTTAGCAAGATGTTCTGTTTTTGAGACAAAAAGTGATTTTATTAAGCAATTTTAACTCAAGTCAGAAGCTTTTTAAAATTTAGGTAAAAATATTTATGGAGTTTCTAAAACAAGCCACATTTTTTATTTTCAGTCCGGCTTATCACATAAACTAAACGCTTTACGTCATAAAGCACATGGTTTATGTCATAAATCAAATGGTTTGTGTCGCAAAGCAAATGGTTTATGTCACAAATCAAATGGTTTGTGTCACGAAGCAGATGGTTTAGGTACTAATTCAAATGGAGTAGGAACCAAAGCAGATGGTTTAGGTACTAATTCAAATGGAGTAGGAACTAAAGCAGATGGTTTAGGTACTAATTCAAATGGAGTAGGAACCAAAGCAGATGGTTTAGGTACTAATTCAAATGGAGTAGGAACTAAAGCAGATGGTTTAGGAACTAATTCAAATGGAGTAGGAACTAAAGCAGATGGTTTAGGAACTATGCCCTTTAATTTTGCTAAAAATGGCTTTTATGAACCGGGGCTTACTTCAGAAGGGGTTGGTAAACCCCCTCAGGATGGATTGTGGTGAGGGTGGAGTGAGGGGAATTATGAATTGTAAAGCAGTTCCGAGTACTCGGGATTCGCTTTTGCGCACCCCGTCTGCCGGATGAGCGAAAGCTTTGGCAGGTTTGGTTCGGATATTTAATAAGCTGTTTAAATTTTAGTCAAGGAATTTACAGTTGTCATATTTCGACTCCGCTCAATATGACATACCAGCGGTGTCAAACTGAGAACCCCATCAAGCGGGCTTGATTCCGTTTGAATTTGACAGATTTTTTCATCTGTCATTGGTAGCGGAGTCGAAGTGCGGGCGGACGATAACAATTTTCAACAATGAAATTTAAACAGCTTCTTAATAGTTGGAATTAAATTGCCTGTTTTATGCCAAAAAAGCGGCCAGTATGCAAAAACTGACCGCTTTTAAGAGTTATTAGTATAGGATTGACTTTTATTTTTTCCGGATAAGTGTAATGAATCCGTGAATGTCTTTGGACGGTTCTCCGTTGACAGGGAAGATGTAATTGGCGAGGCAGGTGTAATAATAAACTCCGTCAGGACAGTCGGTTCCGCTGTTATTCTTTTTTCCGTTCCAGTTGATGTTGCGGTCGGTGGTTTCGAAAACCAGTTCGCCCCAGCGGTTGAAAATTTTCATGACCACATCTTTGATGTTTTTGTAGGGCGGACATTTCACCTGCTGTTCAACGGTTGTCCATTCTTCACTGCACGCCTGGAATAAATCATTGGCTCCGCTGTTGTCAGGAGTGAACACGTTGGGAAGGTTATAATCACTGGTGCACTCGTTGGGGTCATCCGATATATCAAAGTTTGCAATCTTCGGACACAACCATGAGGGGTTGCTGATGATTACGGAATACACTCCGGGAGAAGTCACCCGGATGGAGTCTGTTGACGCGCCCGTGCTCCATGAATAGGAATTTCCGAAAGTCGAATCCTGTGCGGAAAGTTCCAGTGTTGCTCCGGTACATTTAGCTTCGAGGCGCAGCGTGGTGTCGGGATAACCCAGCGAGACATAATAGGTTTCAATGCGCGGGCACAGGCGGGTGGTGTCGTTGATGGAAACGGTGTATTGTCCGCTGTCCGAAACCGTAATCTGGTTTGTGGTGTCGCCCGTGTTCCATAAATAACCTGCTCCGCTGGATTGGGCGGTAAGCACTGTTGTTGTGCCGATGCATATACTTGTTGAATCTGAAGTGGTGTCAGGATAAGAATAGGTTATGGTGTAATCGTATTGACGGTAGCAAACTTCGCCTGTAACAAATACGTGAGCCGAATAGGTTCCGGAATCGCTTATGGTAAGAAAGGCATTAGTGGAACTGTCATTCCATAAATAGGAATTCGCGGACGCAGTGGTGGCATCGAGGGTGAGCGTGCTGCCGATGCAAAGCGAATCGCTGAAATCGGTTACAGGCGGCTGCTCGACAATTACCAGCATTGTATCATACGAATAGCAAAATCCTCCGTTGCTCACAGCGAGCAAATATGTGGTCGTGCTGCCCGGACTGACCGTCAGGGTATCGTTCGTACTTATTATTGAAGTCCCCTGCTTCCACTGATATTGGAAAGGCGGGAAAGATGGAGCAACGGGAGCGATGAATGTTACAGGATTTCCGGAGCAGATTGTTGTATCAGGGTTATTGAGAAGAACAGGATAATCTCTGACGATAATTCTTCTTAAGCCAAGCCGGGTACCGCATGTGTTTAATCCCTGGACAAAGATGGTGTCTGACCCGGCTGAGTGGAAAACCACAGTAATAGTGTTGTTCGAGGTATCTATAATAGTCCCTAATGTGGTATCGCTCAGCCACCAGGTCCAGTAAGTATTGGGGAAAAACGGTACGGAGTATTGGACAGTATCTCCCACGCACGCAACGGCAGGCAGAGAAATGGCTACGTTCGGAAGCCCCATGACATAAATAGTAATTGCCGGAGTTGGCGGACCGAAACATCCGAAACTGTTTTCCGTGACATAGACCGTGAATACTCCGGAGAAGTTCGCAAAGTTCACAAGTATTGCGTTTTGCACCACCGGGCTTCCCTGTAATTGATTGCTGTGCCAATAATATGTCGAACTTGGATTAGGTGGAGGAGAAAGATAGAAGTACACTAAATCACCGGAACATATTGTGTCAACCGGCTGGAAGGTAATCCAGTCAACCGCATTAATTGAGCCGGGAATCGGATTAGGTGCGCCTATGGTAAGGCGAATCATACTGCCGAAAGCGCTGTCTGCTCCAATGGAAGAGTTGGTGGCAACAATTCTCATATAATATGAACCGGGAGGAATACCGGTTTGAGCAAGAAGCGCATACGAAATACACCATTGAAGAATTGTAGTATCGTTGTTGAAAGTGAATGTGCCTAAAGCTCCAGTCGTTCCTACAAGTGTAAAGGGCGGAGGAATCGGACCACGGCTGATGACTTGAACCATGAACTGATTTCCCGGCTGATACACAGCATTACTGTCATAGAAATTGATATCTATTTCGAGTTGTACACATATGGTATCCTCTGGCCAGAGACAAAAACTTATATCCTGTTCATTATTTGTAATGATGTCGCAGTGCTGAATACAGAAGGGTCCCCAGTCAGTGCCTATAACAGGACCAGGAGGACCTGCTGCCGGACCGGTGCCGATTACACGAATTCTATACAGGCAGCTTTCCGAAACCGTATCAGGTATTAATCCGCTCACTGAACCGGGAGGCGGATATCCCGGAGTGGGATTCATCGGGTCAAATGTTACGTTACCTGTCGGAGGGGGCAATGAACCTAAAAATAATGCGCCTGCGGAATCGGGGTGAACAAAATTTCCATACTTATCTGATAACTGAAGTTTATATGTGTTGAGAATAAAAGTTCCCGTAGAATAAAAACTCACATCAATCACACTGCCAGCGCATACAGCATTGGTGTCCATGGCAATGACAGGCGTGCCTAATGTGGTGATGGTATTAGGACAAAACTGAACAACAAAACACGAGCTTGGAGTTCCGACAAATATCGGAGCAGGATACATTCGCCTGAGCCGAATCTGGTAACAGTTGCCCGGGAAAGTGGCTGCAGGAATGAACACTGCATTTATGCCGGCAACCTGCCCGTTATTAATATTGATTACACCCAATGAAACAGGATTAGCGAAGTTGCCTGTGAAGTCAGACATTTCATACATATAGGTGCCGTTGCAAAGCGGCTGGGACAACGACCATTCAAGAAACAAATACCTGTTCGGGCAAATCGGGTTTGGCCATACACTGTCAATAGACAACGTAACACCGGCAGAGTTAAAAGTTCCAACCACTTGTACATCGTCAACCGCAAAAGACCTGGTAACCGGGTCGCTGCCGGAGCTGTTGTTCTGCCAGCGGAATCCGAATTTCAGGTTGGCAACATTGTCAAATGCAGGGTCGGTCACCGCTTCGTACTGCCAGATGTTTGTCGAGTTGTATTGTGATTGCCCAACCTGCGTCCATGGTCCGCCATTCGCACTGTAATATAATGTACCATACGCAGTCGGTGAGCCAACACAAGAATAGAAAAACGCCATCGTTACATTAATCATCCCGAGGGTACACATGTTGCCGGAAAGCTCGGTGAAAATATCTGATGGTTGTGCCGGGTCATAGCATGCATTGGTATCGCCCTGAGAAAGTCCGAAGCCGCTGTCATAAATATGCATATAGCGACTGGACGGTGCACCGCCAATCTGCCCGCTTACGGTGCTGTCTTGCGGAGGCGTGTTTGGATATGGTAAAGTTCCGCTGTAAGAGTCGTTGATTATCCAGCGGTTCACTCCGCTTCCTCCACCCGGTCCGGCTGTGTTCAGCGTAAAGAAAGTGAAGCTGGGCGTTTCAAAATCTTCTGCAACAAGCTGAACATTTTGAGCAACTGCAGATGTAGCAAGCATTCCTAAAAGGAAAATGAAAATTAATTTGCTCTTGTAAATTTTTTTCATGCGTATTCAGTTTATGAATTCAAGTTATATTTCTGAAAACTATTTTGTATTCGCGGGCTGATTCTCTTTAGGTATTTCCACAACAACATACTTCATGTTCATCCTGATTTTTGCCAAAGGATGTTCGGGACAAGCTCCCGGTTTGGCAGAAGCATGTTTGCCGCATGAAGGGCAATAATAATCACCTACATGAACCAAAGGCAAAGAATGCACAGGACAATCCTGCTGTTTCTTCGCAACGAAATCGCATTTCGAACAGCAGAAATATTTTGATTCGATTTGCTCCATCCCCACCGGTTTTGGTCCGTTGTAAATATCGAGCGGAACAGAAGTTGCCTGTTGAGCATGCAGTGAGTGAAGCGTAAAAAACAATACAGCAGTGAGCAGAATTTTATTCATGGCGTGTGGTTTTGTCAAAAATTAATCACCCAAAAATAGAAAATTATTTATGATTGAAAGAAAAAAGTTTTGGATTCCTTTAAACCGGCTGTTAAAGCAGTGTTTGGGTGGGTGAAAATCGTGATTAATTCTCAGAACGAAAACCTCACCTGTGCTTTCAGGTCCGAACGGGTGTTGCCGTCAATCTCATCAAGTCCGCTGCCTGAAGAGTTACGATTGCTGTATCGCGTGTGGCTGTACCGAATCCAGAAATCAATATTGCGCGAAAGTTTATAGTGCATGTTGAGAACGTAACGGCTGCCGCGGTAGTAATAAAAAGGAATGCTGTAAGAATAGAGCACATCATTTTCATACGAGTAAATTCTTGCGTTGTATGTGTCCGTGTCGAACAAAATGTATTCAGCGGATGTGGAAATTCTCCTGCTGAATTTCAGTTTCACTTCCTGCGACATCATGAATCCGTATTCGGTGGTATTTCTGTCCTTATGATAATTCACCCATTCCATCCGCGAAGATAAACTCAGGTCGAAAGAATATTTGTAGCGAATGTTGACACGGTAATTTTTCTTAACTACCTCACGAAGTTCATCAACCGGGTTTGCATCGCCCGATTCGTTTTCCGGCTTGCTCCGTTCGCGGTAGCGGAAATATATTTCAAAAACTTTTGACGGAGTATATGTTGCCTGTGAAAAAATATCATAACCCCGGCTCGGTGCATTCACCAGATAACGCAGCCACGGAAAGTTAAACCGGTCGAAATATGCCGAGAGGGCAAAAGTGCGAACCGGTTTCACCAGAACAGAAAAATATGTCCCGTTTTCGTTTGCATTCAACGTGTTTTCTCCGAGCGCATTGCTAAGCAGGGCGATATAATTTTTTTCATAATGCCTGTTTACAATTGCAGCAGAAACATTTTTGTCGAGCGCGAGCAACGCTCCGTTGACGGTAGCCATTCCGCCATTGTCGCTCCGCCCGGTTTCCCCGAAGAAGCTGATGTTCTTCCACAGGTAAGAATAATTGATGCCGTAATTGGAAATCTCAATCCCCGAAAACTGAAACAGGTTATAAGGTTTTGAAATGCGCAGCAGCGGTGTGGTCAGTTCAGTTCTGTATCCGGTTATACCGATGTTCAGTTTGCTGCCGGAATACCGCACATGCCCGCCAAACATTTTTTGCCCGATGGTGTGCCTGCCCTGTATCTCTTTAAATGTCCTGTGATTTCCGGTTTCCGTAATGGAAAGAATTACGAATTCCTGACCGAGTGTGTCAACGGCAGAAACGCTGCCGTCAATTTTTTTATCGGAGTAAAAAATATCGGTACTGAAATTTTTCAGGCCAAGCGAAACAGCGCCACCGCGCATGAAAACATTTTCATCCACTGAAGTGTAGGGTAAAATTCCCCGCGCATTTTTCTGTACGTTAGCGACATCAGACGTTTTGCCAAATGCAAGTCCTGACCAGAGCACAAGTCCTTGCCCGTATTGCACCTGATAATCGCCAACCACAACGGTGCGCACGAGATTTTTTCCGTAGTAAAAAAGATGAGCGGAGTAAAAATCGAATCCCTGTTTCAGTGTGTCGCTGTCGAAAAATGTTTCTCCCGCATCTTTCTCTGCAGTGAATCCGGCACGGAGGCGGTTAGGCAGTGTGTAACGGTAGCGCACATAATATTTCGCAGGGCTGCCGGGATACCATTTGTTGTCAGTGAAAGGAACACTGTCGGGGCGATTGTATCCCTGTTGCTTTTCCATCACTTGCTGGTACCGCAGAAAAAGATTGCTCTTTCCTTCCGACAAAATTTTCTTCAATGTTACTTTTGGACGGGATGCATAATCACTGATAACAACATAAGGAAGAATGCGCTGAATAATTTCTGCGTCAAAGCCGTCAATGGTTTGCAGTTCTTCGTACACAATCAGCTTTCCGTTTTGTTTGATGTGTTCAAGCAGCGCATTAATCTGGATGTCGTTGAGAAAAGTCAATTCTTGCAGTTCAGAAAATGTTGCAGAGTTCAGGTTGACGGGATGCTCCGAAAAATAATTTAGCTGGTCGAGCAGCGTGGCCATGTCTGCATTCTCTTCTGAGGTCTCCGCCACAGTTTCAATTTTCTCTTTCAGCAAATCATCATTGCCGTTTTGTGTTGAATCTTTTTGCTCCGGCACTTGAGCAAGTGAATGAAAAGAAAAAAACAGAACACTGATGACGCTGAAAACAATGATGCACACTGATTTTTTATCAGTGAATATCAGTCCTTTCCGTGTCATCAGGGTTCCATTCATTTATTTCACTTCGTAGTGCAAAGAAACCTGCGGTGTAAACCCCAGCACTTCATGAAACGAAGCCGCAGCGTCAAAATTAAATTGCCCGAACTTCAACCCGAAGCCGAATGAACTCAGTGCAGGATTGGTTGCAATTCCTCCGCGCAGGTAAAGCGGCTCGGCAATGTGATAATCAATTCCGGTTTTGAAAATTCCTTCGGCATCAACCTGCTTTTCATTCTCAATACTCACGGTGACTTTTTCTGAGAATTTGTAAGCGACACCAAAACGCATAATTACGGGAACGCGCTCATCGGCATAGTCGGCAATTTTTGTCTGCGTTGGATTGTAAATATGAAAACCGAGCAAAAGATTTTTCACCGGCTCAGCAAGAATTCCCGCTTCGCCTGTGAAAGTTGTTCGTGTACCATAACCCTCGGCAATAAAGGTGGAGAGATAATCCAACTGTACTCCTGCCTTTAGTTTGCTGCCGATATCTTTCCCGAAACCAATTCCGATTTTTTTTTCGTTGTAAAGCGAGTAGCCGAAATACGTACCACTCAATGCGAACGTTCCCGACTCTCCTGCCGGAAGTGCAAACGCAAATCCCTTCACTCCGAGTTCGGAAATGCTGAAACGGTTTTCAAAATAAATTCCTCCTGAAATTTTTTTCACAGCAGCAAGCCCCGCCTGATTGTGAAACGCACTCCACAAATCGCTGTAACAAACCGAAGCTCCAGACACGCCTGCCGAGCGTGCTCCAGCGGGAACATTTTCGTTTCCTGCCATCAAAAAGAAAAAGGCAAAAAGAAAAAGGCAAAAGGCAAAGAAAAATTTGTTCATTTTTATTTTCTCTGTGAACCTCTTTTTCTTCTATGAACTCTGTGTTTAAATCTCAATTCGTCCTGTTCCTGAATTTATGCTGCTTCAATTCTTCATTTGCTTTCATAACTTTTTCTTTCATCTCTTCTTTGAACTTTAGCAATGCGGAAGAAACATCTGCGTCCGTGAGAGCAATAATCTGTACGGCAAGGATGCCGGCATTTTGTCCGCCATCAACACCTACAGTTGCAACAGGAATTCCCGGAGGCATCTGAACAATTGAGAGAAGTGAATCCCAACCGTCAAGTGAGATAGATGATTTGCATGGAACCCCGATAACAGGCAGTGTTGTGTTTGCGGCAACAACACCAGGCAGGTGCGCTGCCCCGCCCGCGCCCGCAATAATCACTTTCATTCCTGCGCTCATCGCTTTCTTGGCAAACGCAGAAACTTCTTCAGGCACACGATGGGCAGAGAGCGCCTGAACTTCGAAAGGAATATTAAAGCGGTCGAGAATTTTTGCCGCTTCCTGCATCACGGGCCAGTCGCTGGTGCTGCCCATGATGATACCTACTAATGACTTGCTCATAATTTTAAGTTCTGATATTTGTGTTGCAAGATAAGTTTTTCAAAATATTGTTTGAGAAAAAATCTACATTTGCTTCCACTTTATGGAAAATTTTGTTGTCTCCGCCCGCAAGTATCGTCCGATGACGTTTGACACGGTCATTGGTCAGAAAGCAATTACGTCCACACTAAGAAATGCTATTCACACCAATCATCTGGCGCAGGCATTTTTGTTCACGGGGCCGCGCGGAGTGGGGAAGACAACCTGCGCGCGCATTCTCGCCAAAACCATCAACTGCTTAAACATCACTTCCGATTTTGAACCGTGTAACAAATGCGAATCGTGCGAGACATTCAACAATGCACAGTCGCTGAATATTTTTGAACTCGATGCTGCCTCCAACAATTCTGTGGACGACATCCGTGCGCTGGTGGAGCAGGTACGCTATGCTCCCGTTGGCGGAAAATACAAAGTGTACATCATTGATGAAGTTCACATGCTGTCAGGGCAGGCATTCAACGCATTTCTCAAAACGCTCGAGGAGCCGCCATCGTACGCTGTATTTATTCTCGCAACAACAGAGAAGCACAAAATCATTCCCACCATTCTTTCGCGCTGCCAGATTTTTGACTTCAAACGAATCACCGTTGATGACATTACCGGTCAGTTGGCAGCCATCGCAAAGAACGAAGGCGTGAACGCAGAGAAAGATGCCCTCCACATGATTGCCCTCAAGGCAGACGGTGCGCTGCGCGATGCCCTCTCCATCTTCGACCGCATGGTTAGCTTTGCCGGCAACACGCTCACATACAAATCCGTCATCGAGAACCTCCACATTCTCGACTACGATTATTTTTTCCGCATAACCTCGCAAATCCTGAACGGGGAAATTTCAAACGTGCTCCTCACATTCAACGAAATTCTTTCTCTCGGTTTTGACGGACATCATTTCATCACCAGCTTCTCCACCCACTTCCGCGATTTGCTCGTGTGCCGCGATGTCGCCACCGTGCAGTTGCTCGAAGTTAGCGAAGGCATCCGCGAAAAATATCTTGCGCAGTCAAAACAATGTCCGCCCGAATTGCTTTTCGCCCTGCTCGAGGAAGCTAATCGTTGCGACATCAACTATCGCACAGCATTCAACCAGCGTCTGCATGTTGAACTTTCGCTCATGAAGATGTGCGCGGTCGCAAAGCCGTCAGCTATTCCTGTCATCGAGCCGAAAAAAAAAAGTAGCGTAGAGCAGGGACAGGGAACAGGGGACAGGGGGCAAGTGAGTGCGCCTGCACAAAAAGTTTATGTATCTCAACCGACTGTCGCGTCCGTTGCACAGGAGCCGAAAGAAATTCCACAGCAGAAACCCGTTGCAGCGCGACCTGCTATAACTCCGAATACAATCTCCATTAAGGATTCATTTGATGAGCAGAAAGCAAGCACTCTTGTAACGCCTGCTCTCCTGCACGAGAGCGGACTGGAAAATGTTCTGGGCGAAAACAGTGAAAATAATTTGATGCAACTCTGGAATTCATTTGCCGCGAATCTTTTTAAAGCGGGAAAAATGTCGCTCAACTCAGCGATGACAAAACGCAGCCCCGCATGGACGGACGAGCACACTGTTTCTTTTGAGGTTGACAATGCTTCGCTTGAAAAGGACTTCAATGCAATGAAGCAGGAGTTACTCACGTATTTGCGCAGGTCATTGAAGGATGATTTCCTTTCATTACTTATTGAAGTTGCCAAGGAAGAAGATAAAACAGGCAAGCCTTATTCCGCTGCAGACAAATTCAAATGGATGGCGGAACGGAATCCGAAACTTAATGACATGAAAAAACTTTTCGATTTAGATGTTGACTAAAAAAGTTTCGAGTTCAAACAACTTCTTATTCAAAGTTCAGAAATAAAATCAGTGAAATCCAAAATCATAATTAATCATAGTTCAGACAATGGCAGGAACCAAAATCACCAGAGGAGAAAAACTAAACGTCCCCGATAACCCCATCATCCCCTTCATCGAAGGCGATGGCACAGGAGCGGACATCTGGCGCGCATCCGTGCGCGTGATGGATGCAGCGGTGGAGAAAGCATACAACGGAAAAAGAAAAATAGAATGGAAAGAAGTGCTTGCCGGGGAAAAGGCATTCAACAAAACCAGCAACTGGCTTCCCGATGAAACGCTCGATGCATTCAGGGAATATCTGATCGGCATTAAAGGACCGCTCACGACTCCTGTCGGTGGCGGAATTCGCTC
The DNA here is from genome assembly GCA_035293345.1 of Bacteroidia bacterium. GTDB lineage: Bacteria > Bacteroidota > Bacteroidia > AKYH767-A > 2013-40CM-41-45 > 2013-40CM-41-45. The sequence goes on along the minus strand of DATDOJ010000388.1, from coordinate 997 downwards.
ACTTAATGTTGCACTTCGTCAAATCCTTGATTTGTTTGTTTGTCTTAGACCGGTGCGTTGGTTTGAAGGAGTCCCCTCGCCTGTAAAAAATCCGGGCGCGGTAGACATGGTGATTTTCCGTGAGAATACGGAAGATATTTATGCAGGTATAGAATACAGTGCCGGCTCTCCCGAAGCGCAAAAAGTTCTCGACTTCATCGCAAAAGAATTTCCAAAGGACTTTTCTAAAATCAGATTTGGCACTAAAGAAAAAAATTCTGAGTTCTGGGAAATGGTTGGTGCACCCAATGCAAAAGAAGATGTGTTAGTCGGTGTCGGAATTAAACCCGTGAGTTGGAGCGGCACGGTGCGGTTGATTCACTCCGCCATTTCTTACGCCATAAAATACAAACGCAAAAGCGTTACCATCGTTCACAAAGGCAACATCATGAAATATACCGAAGGCGCTTTCCGCGACTGGAGTTATAATGCTGCCGAAGAATATTTTGGCGCTCAGGTTTACACATGGAAGCAATGGGAGAAAACTAAAAAGGAAAAAAGTGAAGACGTAGCAAATGCAGAACAGAAGCAGGCGCTTGCCTCGGGAAAAATTCTGATTAAAGATGCCATCGCAGACATTGCTCTTCAGCAGGTGCTCATACGCCCTGAAGATTTTGATGTGATAGCTACACTAAATTTAAACGGAGATTATTTGTCTGATGCGCTCGCTGCACAGGTGGGTGGAATGGGTATTGCCCCCGGAGCAAATATCAACTACATCACCGGTCACGCCATCTTTGAAGCCACACACGGAACCGCACCGAAATATGCAGGGCAAGACAAAGTGAATCCCGGCTCTGTGATTCTTTCAGGTGCGCTCATGTTCGAATACATGAACTGGAATGAAGCTGCGCAACTTATTTACAAGGGACTTGAAAAATCCATTGCGACAAAACGTGTGACCTACGACTTTGAGCGCCTGATGGATGAAGCAACACTTTTGAAATGCTCTGAGTTC
>DATDOJ010000387.1:0-7313 GCA_035293345.1 Bacteroidia bacterium | reverse complement strand
ACCGGGAGAAAAATCTGAAAGCATACCAGAAGCTCGACAACTATTATGTAACCGACAAGTTCGACAAATGTGTTGATGCCGCCATGGGGTACACGGAAAATGATAAAACATCGAAAGACCCTGAGCCGTATCTCTATACTTCGATGGGATTTCTCGGAGTGTATCGCAACCCGGACAAATACACGATGAAAAAATATCCCGACTATAAAGACCCGCTGCGCAAATCGCTGAGTTACTTCGGCAAGTTCCGCAAGCGCGATAAAACAGGAGAAGCGTTTCAGCAGAACTCGCTTTTTGCTGCTGAACTTAAAACCGAAACCATCAATTTCATGAATGACCTGCTGAACCAGGAAAAGCAGGACAAGACAAGAATGGGCGGCTATTCCCGCGAAATCAGCAAGGCATTTCCCGATGACGGTGTCATGCTGCTTTTAAGCGGAACCCACCTTGTGCTGAGCGGCAATGCCGGTGATGGTGTGAAACTGATTGACAGTTGTTACAAACATCTCAATGCAATCGAGGAACCGAAATTCGATGAAACGGAAACAGCAGGACTGAGTAAATATTTTGTTCTCTATACGGACAATCTTCTTAACCAGAAGAAAAAAGAAAGCACAGACAAAGCAAAATCACTCATCGAACTTGCCGCCAAACTTTTGCCGGAAGATGCAGCCATCAAAGAACAGCAGGCGAAAATCAGCGAGTGAAAGTTACTCTGAGTGCAGTTTAGATACTCTTGCCAGTACGAGTTCAATCATTTCTTTCATGCTCTCATCCGCGCGGTGAGAATGTTTTTTTGTAATACGGTTGGCGACAATCACATTCACCGAACAGCACTGATGTCCGAGAATTGAGGCAAGTCCGTACATCGCTCCTGTTTCCATTTCAAAGTTGGTGATGCGCCATCTGTCATACCCGAAATCAGAGAGCCGGTCAATCATTCCCGGGTTCGATAACTGAAATCGCAGCGCTCTTCCCTGCGGAGCATAAAATCCGGAACACGATGCGGTGATGCCTTTCTTCATGCCTGCTGAAATTTTTTCTTCGAGCATCGGTGAGCACGAAAACAGATATGGCATTGGAAAAATTCCCCGGGAAGGATAATATGCTCTGAAGGCGGAAATAATTTTTTCCTCTTCTTCTGAATTCGAATACTTGTAATAGTTAAGCAGCCCGTCAAGCCCGAGACCGAACTTTGAAAAGACAAAATCATCAGGAGCAATATCTTCTCTCAACGCACCGGATGTGCCTATGCGAATCAGGTTAAGAGATGTTTTTTTCTCCTTAATAGTTCTCGATTTCAAATCAATGTTCACAAGGGCATCGAGTTCGTTATAAACAATATCAATGTTGTCAGTTCCGATGCCGGTGGAAATTACCGTGATGCGTTTGTCTTGATATGTACCGGTTTGTGTGATGAACTCGCGCTTCTGCTTTCTTATTTCTACACTGTCGAAAAAACCGGTGACCATTTTCACGCGGTCGGGGTCACCGACATTGATGACCGTATGCGCAATATCTTCAGGAAGCAGGTTGAGATGATAGACGCTTCCGTCATTGTTAAGAATTAGTTCCGTTTCAGGTATTTGATACATCAGTATTTTTTTATTTTTGTACAAATTAAAAGAATTACTTTTTGCTATGGCATCTTCAAAGAACTTAATCTTAGTCCCCGTTGATTTTTCTGAACAATCGCATATCGCGCTCAGCCAGTCCTACAATCTGGCACGCCTGACGAAGGCAGAAATCACACTTATTTATGTGATAGATGACGGGGAACTCACACCGCTTTCATTTTTCCTGACTTCAAAAAAGGAAAACAAAAAATCGCTCGAAAAAAATATCTCAGAGAAACTGACAAAGCTGGCTTCCGAAGCAATGAAAAAATCTGCAGGAGTAAAAATTAACGCTATTGTCGCCTACGGAAAAATCTATGAGGAGATTAACAAGGCGGCTAAAAAACTTAAATGCAGTTTCATCGTGATGGGAACCAACGGAAGCACAGGAATCAAACGCTTCATCGGCTCTAATGCACTTAATGTTATCCGTGATGCTCCCTGCCCTGTCATTACAATAAAAGGGAAGAAGCATCGTTACGGATGCAAACTTATTCTGCTGCCACTGGACTTAACAAAGGAAACCCGGCAGAAGGTGAACAAAGCCATTGACCTTGCGAATCATTTTGGTTCGGCAATACGTATAGTGACGGTTATTACCACGGATGATGAATTCATTGTTAACAAACTAAGACGCCAGATGAGCCAGGTAAAACATTTTATTGACGAACGAGACATTGTTTGCACCACGGAAATGATAACCGGAGACGATATTCCGGAAACCATTATTGAGCATGCGAAAAAAATCAACGCTGACCTCATCATGATCATGACGCAGGACAGGGAGATAAAATGGACGGAAAGATTCATCGGCTCTGCAGCGCAGGAGATAATCAACGGGACAGATATTCCGGTGCTTACCATTCACCCGGAGAAAGTTCCCTCAGTAATAACACTTACACCTTTTTCGTACTGATATAAAAACCAATGTCATGGAAACAAGAAAGTTTGCCATCAGGAACATACTGATTCCTTATGATTTTTCCGAGACCGCAGCGCTCGCTCTCGAACATGCCGTGTTCATGGCAAAACTCTGCAAGGCGCAGATAAGTTTGCTCCATGTCATTGAGACATATTCATTCACCTCAGCTATAAGTCATGCGTTTTCTAAATCTCAATCCGAATTTGAAAGCAAGATTGAGGAGAGCACCAAGGTTAAGCTTCAGGAAATTGCAGATGCCATTCATAAGAAGTCAGCGATACAGGTGAAGTTCACAACTGAGGTTGGTTCCATTTATAAACAAATTGTTAAAGTTGCTCATGATATTCACGCCAATATCATCATTATGGGAACGCACGGAGCGAGCGGATTCCAGGAATTTCTCATGGGAAGCAACGCTTTCCGCGTGGTGACAAGCTCACCATGTCCGGTCATCACCGTTCAGTCGCATGCTAAAAAAATCGGGTTTAAAGATATCGTCCTGCCCATTGATGATTCCATTGTATCGAGGCAAAAAATTGTTTACGCAGTTGAACTTGCAAAGCATTACAGCTCGACAATTCATATAGCTGGCTTGCGCGTAGCGAAGAATGCTGACTTTGTCCGTAAGTTTGAAATAAAAGTCCGGCAGGTTGAAGATTACTGCAAGGAACATAATGTGTTATGCACAAAGAAAATGTTTGACGGTGACGATATTGCAAAAATGTCTCTTGCTTATTCTGATGACATCAATGCCGACTTGATTATCATCATGACTGAACAGGAAGCGAATCCCGGATTTTTCAACATGGGTTCGGCAGCACAATCGCTCGTCAATCATTCCAAAGTTCCGGTCATGAGCATTCGCCCGCTTGCAACTGACCCAAGCAAGATAACCATTTCTTACTGACAGGATAATAGTTTTGATTTTTTTCTTGCCTCAAGTTCAGATGAACAAACCATCCTGCATCACCAATTTTCTGTCAGCCATTGCGGCAAGTTTTTCATTGTGTGTTGCAATGATGAATGTCTGATTCAGTTTTTTTCTCAGGTCAAAAAATAACTGATGAAGGGTTTCCGCATTCTGCGAATCGAGATTGCCTGATGGCTCATCGGCAAGCACAACAGTCGGATTATTAATAAGTGCTCGCGCTACAGCTATCCGCTGCTGCTCTCCTCCTGAAAGTTCACCGGGTAAATGCTCCGCACGCTCAATCAGGTTTAACATCCCGAACAATTCTTTCGCCTTGTTTTCTGTTTCTTTTTTTTTCTTTCCTCCGATGTATGCCTGAAGACAAACATTTTCAAGCGCAGTGAATTCAGGAAGCAGATGATGGAACTGAAAAACAAAACCGATGTGAGTGTTACGGAATGTACTGAGTTTTTTTCCGCTCAGGATTCCTGTTTCCATTTCGTTGATAAAAATTTTTCCTTTATCTGCCGCATCCAGTGTTCCGAGAATATGCAGCAGCGTACTCTTGCCTGCTCCCGAAGCTCCGACAATGGAGACCACTTCTCCCTTCTTCACCTCAATATTAACTCCGCGCAATACTTTGAGAGCGCCATATGATTTTTCTATTCCTTCCGCTTTCAGCACAACAAATAATTTTGTTTGTGGTAAAAATACATATCCGTTTTGATCGTTGTGAAACAAAACCTCCATACCTTTGTTCAAATGAAATTGCTGACCATATCCATCTTTACCGTGTTTGTGCTTGCATTAAGCAATTGCAAGAAGAACTCATCCGACAGTGATGTGCCGAATACATTAGTTGACATTACGCTTTATCTAACACAGTATCCTTATTCAAATCTGAATACAGTAGGAAACTGGCTGTATATTTCTGGCGGGGTGAGGGGAATTGTGGTTTACACAAGTGCGCCAGAACAATTTGTCGCCATTGAGCGAAATTGTACTTATCAGTCAAGTAATTCATCTGCAATTGTGAGTGTTGATTCATCATACGCTTTCCTTGAAGACACTACCTGCGGCTCAAAGTTTTATCTCAATGACGCCAGCGTAGCAAACGGACCCGCCACCGTTCCACTGAAGAAGTATAACACCTCGTATAACCCCACAACCAAGATACTGCATATTTATAATTAGCAAGGTCAGGTTATTAAATCAGATCAGATATATTTTTTATGCCGGGAATTCTCGATGCCGTGAATCCTTCAGCATATTGAACTCCGATATTTCTTCCCATCTCTGCAGCGCGGCTCCGGAGAAATTCCAAAAAGTTTTTTGATGATATAGGAGTATCTGTTTCTTTCGAATCAGGATTGTAGAACTGTGACTTGTAAGCAAGCACCGACTCCATTTTCTTTTCGAACCATTCGGATACATCCACAACAAAATCGGGTTTGATGTAGCGGTCTTGCATGTAATGATAAAGCGCTTTCACTTTCCATAAGCTCTGTTGGTTTCCATCAAGTATGGTCTCTGTTTTTTTCAGTCCGGCAATGAAGCAGCTCTCAGAAATAAGCTGTGCAGCACGCGCATGATCAGGATGACGGTCGGCAATAGCGTTGGCAAGAACAATGTTCGGCTGATATTTCCTGATGACTGAAACTACCTTCATCCTGTGCTCTTTGTCATTGATGAAAAAGCAATCTTCGAAGCCAAGATTTTCCCTCGCATCGAGCTGAAGAATTTTTGAGGCTGCATCTGCTTCTTTCTTTCGCGTTTCAGGAGTTCCGCGGGTTCCCATTTCGCCACGGGTTAAATCTACAATTCCGATTTTTTTACCAAGGGATTTATGCAGGAGCAATGTTCCGCTGCATGAAAGTTCAACGTCATCAGGGTGAGCAGCAAAAGCAAGTATGTCGAGTTTCATAAGGTGGATTGGAAAGATTTCAAAGGTAGTGAGGAGATGTGAGATTCGAGACGAGAGATTTGAGATGCGGGATTTTTTTGTGGCTGAAAGGTTTTTGATGAATGCAATATGAATTTGAAGGTTCAAACGTATTGAAAAATATTTATGGCACGGCAATTGAAATGCGGGTGACATCGTTAAACAAAAACAAAAACAGAAAGGAGAAATGATCATGAAAAAAATACTTGCCGGAATGGCTCTTCAGTTTGCAACCGCATTTGCAGGAGCAGATCACTACCAGTCGGAACTGAATCTTGTCAGCGCTGACAGAAACATGATTGCTGTTTCGCTCGACAATAATTACTACAGTCCGTTTACATCAAACTTTGGTGCCGGCAACATTCAGCCCGGCACGCATTACATAAGCATCGTGAAAAGGTATTTCCTCAACACTCATGGCTTCTCCCATCATCGCAATTACAAAGATGAAGTCGTGTTCAGAGGTTACCTTGAATTTCCTGTTGCATCACGCATCAGCGGAACGCTCGATTGCTTCAACCGACTCTCACTCAATATTCAGAACATAGGTTATCAGGAAAATTATTTCCAGAACACAAATTACATAGCCCCTCCCTATATTGGAATGGATGAGCATTCGTTCCGTGAATTGAAAAGCGTTATTGCAAACCGCTGGTTCGACAGCAGCAAACTCGAAGTCGCTAAACAGGGAATTTCCGGTTCCGCAATTTCTTCAGCACAACTCGCAGAACTTATGGGATTGCTCTCCTTCGAATCAAACAAACTGGAACTTGCAAAATTCGCTTACAGGTTTGTTGCCGATAAACAAAAATTCTTCCTCGTAAATGATTCCTTCACCTTTGAGAGCAGCATCGGTGAACTTGACCGATTTGTAAGGAGAGTCGTATAAAAGAAGTTCGCCAAAGGACGAATCCGTCCTCTGGCGGATTTGTTTTCATGTCAGATAGAAGCGTCCCGTAAGGCGCTTTTATTTTTTTATGCAGTTCAACGAATTGAATGTTAATAAATGTGTTTCGTCCTTCCTCTATCAAAGTTTGTCTGCCCGCATCTTTGTGTCATGCGGAAATTTTACAGTATAATTATTGTTATTCTCCTTTTCATTCCTGCTTTTGCCCAGCAAAAGAATCCGCCTTTTTATTCAGGTGCTGCATCTGCCTGGGCTGATTCCATCCTGAAAAAAATTTCACTCGAAGAAAAAATTGGGCAGTTGTTTATGGCGGCTGCGTGGTCGAACCTCGATACATCACACACCAACCGCATCAGGGAACAAATCACAAATAATCATGTTGGCGGATTAATTTTTTTCCAGGGCGGACCGGTGAGACAGGCGCTGCTCACGAATGAGTACCAAAAACTTTCTGCTGTCCCATTGCTGATTGGCATGGATGCCGAATGGGGATTATCCATGCGCATTGACAGCACGCTTCGTTTTCCGCGACAGATGACGTTGTCTGCCACAGGAAATGATTCGACAGCTTATTTTACAGGAGAAGAAATTGCAAAGGAATTCAACCGCCTGAACGTGCATATAAACTTCGCGCCTGATGCTGATGTGAACAGCAATCCGCTGAACCCGATTATCGGCAGCCGTTCGTTCAGTGATGATGCAGTTTCAGTAACGAAGCGTTCCCTGCTTTACATGAACGGGCTGCAGAACAAACAGGTGCTGGCGTGCGCAAAACATTTTCCCGGACATGGCGACACGGATACTGATTCACATCTCGCCCTTCCTGTCATTCATAAAAATAAATCGCAGTTGGATTCACTTGAACTGATTCCGTTCAGGAAATTAATTCGCGAAGGAGTCGGCAGTATAATGGTGGCTCACATCTTTATGCCTGAAATTGATTCTTCCTTAAATGCGGCATCTACCCTCTCGAAAAAAGTGGTGACTGATTTGCTGAAAGACGAAATGAAATTCAG
>DATDOJ010000386.1:0-9644 GCA_035293345.1 Bacteroidia bacterium | reverse complement strand
GAACCTGAGTGTTTGACGGACATAAAACAAACGGAGCGATGAAAGCAACGTTGTTATATAAATCAGGTGTTGAAGTGTGGCTGTAAATCTGAGAAGAGTTGCTCCAGTCATTGGTTGTTCTGAAAATATTCAGATATTGGTACGATGCATATTGGATTAAGTCATTGGTCGGATGAATTGCATTGAAAGAACCGTCACCACCTAACACCGGAAACCAGTAATTTGTTCCCGTGAATTGGATGGAATAATTATCCTGTAATCCGCCAAGCAAAAGATTTCCATCCTGCTGAGATGCCGAGCCGATATAAAACTGTGTTGTCACATATCCGTTTGCGCATGGATAATATGTTGTTCCGAAATCATCGGAGCGGTACAATCCGCCATCGGTGGCGAAATAAATTTTGTTTGGATTCAGCGGACTCGAAATGATATCGTGAATGTCGGCATGAATGCCGTCCCCCGGATTTCCGTTGTTTGAAACACGTAGAAGAGAATTCCCGGAACTAACCGATCGGAACACCTGCACACCTCCGAACAGAAGCCGTGTGGAGTCATTATTCTTGTAACAAAGTCCTTCGGAATACCAGCCCTGGTAGGAAAGTATTTCAGTGAACGGAGAATTCCTTGCAACCCAAGACACGCCTTCGTTTGTTGTTTCATAAACACCAACTGTGTTGTACAGATTTGCAATCACAGCCATGATGCGGTCGTTGTTGTTCGGGTACGCTGTGACGGTTATTCTTCCCGTATGTGTGTTGGAAGGCAACCCACTGGTGAGCACCGACCATGTTGCTCCGCTGTTCGATGTCTTGTAAATTCCTTTGTTCGGACTCGAACCGTTCCCGACTCCTGCATAAATAATATTCGTGTCAACTTTATCCATTTCCAAATCCATCACCATGAGACGGTTGAGAGAAAGATTCCAAGTAGCGCCTGCATCTGTGGTTTTGTAAACTCCCTCGGTGGTAGCCGCATAAACAACATTCGGGTTGAGCGGGTTGATTTTAAAATCCCACACACCGCGCACAGAATTGTAACTCCAGTTGAGAGAATGTGTCCAGTTCAATCCTCCGTCAGTCGTTTTCAAGATGCCGATGCCGGTGCTTCCGCGTGTTGGTCTGTGGATGAGTCCGTTCACAGCCGTGGCGTAAGTATGTGTTTCTCCCGTGCCGATATAAATCTCGTTGTGATCATTGGGATTGATGGCGATGCTCGTCACACCTCTCACCGGAAAACCTGTCTGGATATAAGTCCATGCATTAATTCCGATTCCACCTGTGGTGGATTTCCACAATCCGCCTGATGCAGCGCCAATCCAGACAGTTGCAGTGTCGAGCGGGTCGAGCGCAACCGCCAGTGTTCTTCCGCCAATATTATTCGGACCGATACTTTGCCACGATGATGTCTGAATTTCAGAAGTGCGTGCAGCCTGATTTTCGAAATGGGTACTATAAAAAAGTTCGGCTTTCTTATATGCGTCTGGCGGAATATCCGGATACGGATATGCGCGGGAGTTGTTGAGGAACTGGAGAGCCGCCCAGGCTTCGCCAAGCATTGGTTCTTTCTTATTATTCTGAAAAGATTGAGGAGGGGAAGCGGCTTTTCTGAAACTGAGAAGAGATGGAACAAGCGAAAAAGAAAGGAGAGTGGCAATGATAATTAAGCCAAGAGTAAAAATATTTTTCATGGGACTATTTTTTAGGGTTTTATTTTTTCGGCAATTGTTTTCGGCAGAAATTTTTCTTTCTTCATCCCCAGCCATTTCAATGCAGTGCCGCTGAGGAGCTGTTCTTTTATTTTATGGTCGAAGTCCATACTCTCAATTAATTTTCCCGGAACATGTTCTCCGAGTGGAAAAGGATAATCGCTGCCCAGTGCAATATGTCCGGCTCCTAAAAATTTTATCAGGTAATTCAAAACATCTTTGTCATGCACCAGAGAATCAATAAAAAATTTGCCGATGTATTCTCGCGGGTTGATGTTGTTGTGAATCTGAACTAAATCCGGACGGCTTTCAAAACCGTGTTCGATTCTTCCGATGAGTCCGGGAAATGAACCACCTCCATGCGCAAATGCAACACGCAGCTTCGGAAACTTTTCAAACACTCCACCGAAAATCATGGAGCAAATTGCAAGAGCGGTTTCAGTCGGCATTCCTACGAGCCACGGAAGCCAGTAGCGCTGCATGCGCTCCTGTCCTGCCATGTCCCAGGGGTGAACAAAAATTGCTGCGCCAAGTTTTTCTGCTACTTCGTAAATCGGGAACAATGCAATGGAGCCAAGATTCCAGTCGTCAACAACGTGCGAACCAATCTGCACTCCGTTCAAACCGATTTTCATGCAGCGCTCTAATTCTTTTACGGCAAGGTCTGGTGATTGCAATGGAATTGTTCCAAGACCAATAAATCTATCCGGATATTTTTCTACAATCTCCGCAATGTGGTCGTTGAGAAACATGGAGAGAGCAAGCGTGTCTTCCGGCTTCGCCCAGTAGCTGAACATGATGGGAACGGTTGACAACACCTGCACATGAACTCCATGTTCATTACATTCATCAATCCTTGTTTTCGCATCCCAGCAATTGGAATGAACTTCACGAAAAAATTTATCATCCACCATCATGCGCGCACAGTTGGGCTTGTGATGGTCGAGATGCACAAAACCACCATAGCCGAATTTCTTCGACCAGTCAGGTAACCGCTCTGGCAGAATGTGTGTATGAATATCTATTTTCAGCATAAAAGGGGAACGCAGATTGTTATGATGATTACGATTTTTTAAGATTAAGATTTTTGTATTCTGAAGAAAAAACCTTGCGCTTGAATTCCGCCTTCTTCCCAAAATTCAAAAGTAATCCAACTTCAATTTCAGTTGCTTTCAGGTAATTGGTTAATTGTGCTTCATGTTCCTCGCATAAACACTCTGCCGCTTTTATTTCTACTATGACACATTCGTTCACCAATAAATCTGCAACATAAAATCCGACTTGTTCATCATCATAGAATACTTTTATCTGATGCTGAGGCAAAACATACAGTCCAAGTTTCCTAAGTTCAATCACTAAAGAATTCTCGTAAACTTTTTCAAGAAATCCATAACCCAATTTGTTATAGACCGTGAAAAATGCTTTGATAATTTGTTCGGTAATTTCCGAATGAGCAAAATTATTTATCATAATTCGTTATCATATTTTTTCCTAACCATCATAATAATCCGCGTTCCCTTTTAAGTCGGTTCTGCAACACGCGCTGCCTTAGGCGGCTCCATCACCGTTCCGCAATTGGTGCAGGTGCGGAGTTTTTCGTCAGCATAAAATTTTTCAAAGATGAGCGGCAGTTGCGCTACAATATCTTTCAGGTTGAAAAATTCTTCGTAGAGTTTGTTGTTGCAGTTCTCGCAATACCATTGACAGGAATCCTTTTCCGTTGACTTGCGGTAGCGTTCAATCACCAACCCGATTGTGTTCGGTCCGCGCTGCGGAGAGTGAGGAACATGCGGAGGAAGCAAAAACATTTCTCCTTCTTTTATTCTTACATCCACATTTTTTCCATCTTGCTGTGTCTTCAAGGTGATGTCGCCTTCGAGCTGGTAAAATAATTCTTCGCCATCCTGGTAGTGATAATCCTTACGGGAGTTCGGTCCGCCAACAATCATTACGATGTAGTCGTCATTGCCTTTGTAAACCTGTTGGTTTCCGACAGGCGGTTTCAGGAGATGACGGTTGTCATCAATCCATTTTTTGAGATTAAAGGGTTGAGTGAGTGACATAATTTTTGATTTTAATTTATGATTAACGGTTTAAGATTTTAGATTTAGATTTGTGCCAAATGTGAACGCGGATAAATATGATGGTTAAGATTTATTAAGATTATTTTTAATCATGACTTATCATAATCATCATAACAATCTGTGTTCAAATTAATTTTCAAATTTACACATTTTCAAATTCTCAAATTAAATGATGGATATTTCTCTTCAAAATAAACATGCCCTCGTTTGCGGAAGCACACAGGGCATTGGCAAAGCGGCTGCTGAGGTACTCGCTTCGCTTGGCGCACGTGTTACGCTGCTTGCACGCAATTGGCAGGAGATGGATAAAGTGTGCAAAGAACTTTCCGCTGATTACGGTGGACAGCATGATTTCATCATTGCAGATTTTTCTAACCCCGATGACTTAAAATCCAAGATTGAAAAATATGTTAAGAGAGTAAGGTTTCATATCCTGGTGAACAACACAGGCGGACCAAAGAGTGGATACATTGCCAAGGCGACAACAGAAGAATTTATTTCCACATTCAATATGCACTTAGTGTGCAATCATATTCTTGTGCAGGCGGTTTTGGAGGGAATGAAAAAAGAAAAATACGGGCGCATCATCAATATCATTTCCACATCGGTGAAACAGCCCATTAAAGGATTGGGTGTTTCCAACACGATTCGCGCGGCTGTGGCAAACTGGGCGAAGACGCTGGCGGGCGAAGTGGCTCCGTTCGGAATCACGGTGAATAATGTTTTACCTGGTTCAACAAATACGCAGCGGTTGAACTCGCTGTTCGAGGCAGTGGGAAAACGGGAATTCAAACGTGCCGAAGTAGTGAAAGAAGAATGGCTCCACGAAATTCCTATGGGGCGTTTTGCTTCGCCTGATGAAATTGCCGCTGCCATCGGGTTCCTCGCATCGCCTGCGGCATCCTACATCACGGGAATTAATTTGCCGGTGGATGGAGGGAGGACGGGGTGTTTGTGAAAAAGTGTAACTTTGCTATCACATATTTCTGAAATGAAAAATTATCTTTTCATTATTTTATTTTGCGTTTCCATAAACGCTTTTAGTCAGAATTATCTTTTCTTTAATCCGTCTTCAAAAAAATTATTTGGGACCACGCCAGTTGTTACAAGTACATGCAACTTATCTTTTGATTCAGTAGTTGTTTCAGGAAGTGACACGACTTATTACAATTTTTTTGGAGTCAACTCTATGCAAATCCAAGCTGACACTTGCGGCTTTTGGGGCGGACCATATTGTAATCCACAAAATCAACCGACATGGATAGGACAAAAGATTGAACATACTTTATCCGGTTTATATCGCTTTTTCAACCTGGCAAATGATACGTTGACTTTTGCCATGAACATAAACGTTGGCGATACCTCGTTGTTTTATGCCAATGCTTCGGAACGCTTCACGATTATTTACGATTATGCAGATACGATTTCTGTTTTAGGAAATAATGATTCAGCACACTTCTACAGAATATGGCATACAGATAATGCGGGTACTCCGATAGTTTCACCATTACATCAACAAACAATTATTGTGGCAAAGCAATGGGGGCTGGTGAATTTTTTCCGGATAGATTCCTTTCCGCAAGTCGAGCAGCCATTGGCATTGCTTGGCAACGTTTCACCAAACGGTGGAATGAATGCAATCACTTCCGAAATGATTTATGATTACCAGCCGGGCGATGAAGAGCAATATCATTTGTATCAAAACTGTATTCAGCCATGTCCTCCCTGGCTTCAATATGACGAATATGAAAAATACTTATTCCTCTCTCGAAATTTAACTATTGATTCTTTAATATATACGGTACAACGTACAAGATTTTCAGCAGGAGATATACTGGCAATTACGGATACATTTGTCATTGCATATTTCCGCCACGATACCATAGCAACAATTCCGTTTGAACTATATGATGGTAAAAACAGAAGTTTAACCTACAATGATTATTGCGGGCAATATTACTGGACATATAATATTTATGACCCGTTTCAAAATGTTTATTGCGCGAGTGAGAATTGCTGGGGTTCGTTTGACATAGGTTGCTGTCCCAATGCGCATACATCATTGATAAAATATATTCCAGGAATCGGGCTCTACAGGTATCAATATAACTCTATACAGTTTTTTGCGGGGAATACGTATGGCGCTGAAAATATTATCTACTTCAAAAAGAACGGCATCCCTTGCGGAACCGAGCAGGTAGTGGGAATTGAAACTCCTCTCAATGCGTTACAAGACATCAGCATCTTTCCCAACCCCTCCACCGATGGAATTTTTTCGATTGACCTTTCCTCTTCCCATTTAAATAATTTTTTCATAGATGTTTATGACATTATGGGAAATAAGCTCTATGAAACTTCTGCTACGGCTTTGTCAAACACCCATCACCTGTACCTGGATAAGTTCTCTTCAGGTATTTACATCCTTCGCCTCGTCAGCAATTCGGCAACATACATGCAGAAGCTGATTATAAGCAGGTAGAATCTTTACCACATCGTTCCATACATTTTCTTAGGCGGATAAAATATCTTCATCCGCATCCAAAACAATTTTTGTCGTATTCAACAAATGTTGAATAGGGGTATAACTGATTATGGTCGTATTCAACAAATGTTGAATAGGGATATAATTGATTATGGTCGTATTCAATAAATGTTGAATAGGGGTATAACTGATTATGGTCGTATTCAACAAATGTTGAATAGGGGTATAACTGATTATGGTCATATTCAACAAATGTTGAATAGGGGTATAACTGATTATGGTCGTATTCAACAAATGTTGAATAGGGGTATAACTGATTATGGTCGTATTCAACAAATGTTGAATAGGGATATAACTGATTATAGTCGTATTCAACAAATATTGAATAGGGGTATAACTGATTATTATCATATTCAACAAATGTTGAATAGGGGTATAATTGATTATAGTCATATTCAATAAATATGGAAAGTTATAAACATAAGACGAAACCATACTGAGCCGGTTTATATTTGCGGGCATATTTCATAGTTATGTACTGAATAAAAACCCCACAGCCATGATTCGATTCGAACACTTCTACAAAAATTTCTTCGACACCAAAAACATCAGCGATGACCGTCTCAAAAAATTTGCCGAGCATCACTTAGGCGCGCTGACGGCAAACAATTCGGGCGGAATGTTCACCACCCTTCTCAACGATACCAACACGGCATACAACAACTACTTCGGAAAAATTTCGGACGAGGACATCAACTTTGCCGTGCAGCAATCGCTCACCATGAGTGCCGACAACCTCATACGCACATTCAAAGAAACCGTCAGCCGGAAGGAGGGACTCATCGCCAGCACTTTCGGAACCGACTCGCCCGCGTACCAGGAATTTTTTCCGCTCGGGCTAACGGAATATCGTCATGCCACCAAAGCCAACGTGGAACTGTTAATGAACCGCATGGTGAGCGCTGCCAACGCACACAGCGCGGAACTGGGCGCACCGCTGGCGCAGCTTTTCACCGACATCCTCAGCAACTACGGCACGGCACGCACTAACCAGCTCGGCAAAAAAGGGGCAGTGTCGGCAAACAAAACAGCAACGAAGGGAGCGCGCACAGCGTTGGAAATTCAACTGCTGAAAAATATTTTTTATGTCGGCTTCCAGTTTGCTGGCGATGTGGAACGCTGCACACGCTTTTTCGACCAGAGCATTATCCGCTACCGCATCCGCAGCGCTTCGGACGGAAAGGGAAGGGTGAAGGGAATTGTTACGGGCAACGGAATTCCGCTCCCCGCTGCCGTCATCGAATTTGCCGATGTGAAAGTGCGCAGGGCAAAGAGCAAAGCCGAAGGCAACTTCCGCACACCCAACGTTGCCACCGGAATGCGCATCCTCAAAGTGAGCCACCCGAAATTTAAAATGGCAGAGTTCAGAATTAATGTGGTTGATAAAGGCGATACTCCGCTCGATGTAAATCTTCTGCCTGCGGAGGATGATTAATTTTATTCAGCGAACTTTGCCGCTGATATGAAAGATTTCGACTCCGCCATAATCCCCTCCCCTCTCGGCATGCTCGAAATCACCGGTTCGCACGGTGTAATTTTTTCCGTCTTATTTCTTGATGACAAAACAGCCAAGCCAACCAAAGTCCCCGCTTCGCTACAAAAATGTGCAACACAACTGGAAGAATATTTTTCATTCAAAAGAAAAAGTTTTGACTTGCCATTGCAACCCAACGGCACATCTTTTCAGCGGAACGTTTGGGATGCGCTGTTAAAAATTCCTTATGGCAAGACAACTTCCTACCTGAAACTTGCGCAGCAACTCGGTGATGAAAAATCAATCCGCGCTGTAGCTTCCGCTAACGGAAAAAATCCCATTGCCATCATCATTCCCTGTCACCGCGTCATTGGTTCGCATGGTGAAATGGTTGGCTATGCCGGTGGAATAAAAAGGAAAGAGTGGCTGCTGGCGCATGAGAAAGGCGAAGAGCAACTTGGGCTGTTTTAAAAAGGGAGAACGCAGATTTATTATGATGGTTAGGATAAACTATGATTAAAAATCTTAACAAATCATAACCATCATAATAAATCCGCGTTCCCTTTTAACTTTACTCTTTAATAATTCGCACTTCTGTCCGCCTGTTTTCCTGCCTGCCCTCAGGAGTGTCGTTGTAAGAAGCGGGCTGGGTTTCACCGTAGCCCTTTGCAGTGAGTCGTTCTTTTGAAATTCCCTTTCCGATTAAATACTTCACCACTGTTTCCGCGCGTGCCTGCGAGAGTTTCAGGTTGGCGGCATCATCGCCTACATCGTCCGTGTGTCCCGCAATTTCAACCACCATTTTCTTTTTGAATCCCATCACCTCAGCCAAATCATTCAGTGCCGAAAATGATTCGGGGCGCAATGTTGCCTTGCCTGTATCGAAGTGAACATCACGAAGTGTGTAAACTTTAGTCGGCTCAATGGTAAGTGTGAACTCAAAAAATATTTTTCCTTTCTGGCCGGGGATTTCTATCAAACTGTAATCCACCGAGTCCTGGAAACTTTTATAGCGCACATTGTATGAATCACCTTTGGGAACCAGCAGGCAAAACCTTCCGCTGTCAGGCGTGATACCGGTGAATGTCTTTTTCGATTTCACTCCTTCAAAATAAATCTGCTCTCCTCCGCGGGGTGTGCTGTCGGAGTTTTGAACTATTACGGTGAGCAGCGCTTCTTTTTCTGTCGGCATGGGTTTCTGTGCAATGGCAACAGTGAATTGAAGGAGTATGATAACCGGGAAGATTAGTTTCTGTTTCATGGCGAAAAATTTAGAAGTGAAAGTAAAGATAGTTCTTAAAAATAAAAACAGGACGTCTGCCATAGAACAGATTCGTCCTTTGGCGAACGGATGAAGCTGAAAACAATAATGAACACAGATTTTTTTTCGCTTTTATCCGTCCTTTCAGCGTCATCTGCGTTCTATTAAAAATTTATTTCCATTTTTGCAGCCCATAAAATTCTTGCCCCATGAAACTGAAAAAACTTTTCCTCTCCCTCTTCGCCTCCGCAATTTTATTTCAACCCTCTTCCCGTGCCGATGAAGGTATGTGGATTCCTCTCCTGCTTAAGCGCAATGAAGCCGACATGCAGAAGAAGGGCTGCCGTCTTACAGCAGAAGAAATATACAACGTCAATCATTCATCTCTCAAGGATGCCATCGTTTCTTTTGGCGGTTTCTGCACTGCCGAAGCGGTCTCAGCTGACGGACTTTTGCTCACCAATCACCACTGCGGATTCGATGCCGTGCAAACCCACAGTTCTGTTGACCACGATTATCTCACCAACGGTTTCTGGGCATACTCGCGCGACAAGGAACTTCCCAGCGAAGGACTCACT
>DATDOJ010000385.1:0-7720 GCA_035293345.1 Bacteroidia bacterium | reverse complement strand
TTTGTTAAATGTAATCCCACCATCATTCCGGGGCCGACAACAAAAAGCAATCTGAAATATATTTCTACCGACAGCAGTGCGTACACAACATACTATGAAATAAAATCCGATTACGGTTGGAACGAACTCATCGCACTTTGCGACACGGTTACCAATCACGCATCAGGCATTGGCTCGGTGATGGATATGGACCGAGCCATCTGGATGCTTGCGTTTAACAACGTGCTGGTGAACCTCGACAGCTACAGCGGGGTGTTTTGCCAGAATCATTATCTCTATAAAGACAGCTACGGCTATTTCAATTCCGTCATCTGGGATTTGAACATGTGCCTTGGCGGTTTTCCGTTTGCGGGAAGCGGGGCAACGAGTTTGGGTTCGCTGAATGTGACTGCAATGGAGCAGCTTCCGCTAAACTTACATTCTGCAGATATTTATTGGCCGCTCATCAATACCGTGTTTAATAATCCGATGTACAAAAGGATGTTCATCGCGCACACACGCACGATTACGAGTGAAATGTTTGCGAGCAATCTTTATCAGTCATCAGCTGCATCATTGCAGGCGCTGGTTGACACGGCAGTTCAATCCGATTCAAATAAATTTTTCACTTACGCTCAGTTTCAAAACGGCATGACTTCGAACACAATCGTTGGCAGCTACACTGTTCCGGGTATCAGCAACCTGATGAGTGCGCGTGTCACGTATCTTCAGGGCACAACAGATTTCTCTTACACACCGCCAACGATAATAGCAGTAACTCCAAGCAATTCTTCCCCGTTGATTAACACCAATGTCACCATCACCGCAACTGTGACCAATACAAATTCAAATGCAGTTTATCTCGGTTACCGTTTTCAGAATCCGGAAAAGTTTACACGGGTGTTGATGTATGATGACGGTACGCACAATGACGGAGCAGCAGGCGATAATGCATATGGAGCATCCTTTCTGATTTCTTCTGCACAAACGCAGTACTACATTTATGCAGAGAACAACAATGCCGGATTGTTTTCACCCGAACGTGCCGAGCATGAATTCCACACGCTGCTTACAAACGTGCAGACGGCTGTTCTCGGGCAGGTTGTGCTAAATGAGTTTCTAGCCGACAACATAGCCGGTGACATAAATGAAAATTCTCAGAATGCCGACTGGATAGAATTATTCAACAACACCAACTCACCGCTCGATTTATTCGGTCTCTACCTGACGGATAATTTTCTGAGTCAGCAGAAATTTACTTTCCCGCAAAACACAATCATTCCCGCCAACGGATACCGAATCATCTGGGCGGATGAAAATAATTCAACGGCTTCGTATGTGCATTGCAACTTCCGGCTTGCAGCAACAGGCGAGCAACTCATGCTGAGCAATGCGGCAGGCACAGTGCTCGACAGCATTACTTTCGGCACACAAACTTCTGATGTTGCCCTCGCCCGATGCCCGAACGGAACCGGACCATTCACTTCGCGCATTCCGACTTTCGGCACTATTAATTGTCCGGTTGGCGTTGAGGAATTATCTTCAAACTTCAGTTCCATAGTTTATCCGAATCCTGCAAATGATTTGCTGCGGGTAAAATTTTTACGTTCTGAAAAAATCAATGCGCTGAAAATTTATTCTGCATCAGGACAAATTGTTTTTGAAAAAAATATTTCATCCCCTGAAACTATAATTGATTTGTCAAAACTTCCAGCAGGATTTTACCTTCTCAGGGTAAATGAAACCGGTTCTCACAAAATTCAGATTGTGCGGTAGAAGAAATTCTCTTGCGCTCTATTATCTTTGACTCTCTTTAAAATTTCTTTTTACTGTTGCCTATGAATCTTAAATCCGGCTTTACCTGTGTTGCGATGATTGTTTTTGCCGTGAGCACCAAAAGTTTTTCGCAGTGGAATTCCAACTCAGCACTCAACACTTCGGTGTGTGTTCAGCCATACGACCAGCAGGATGTTCACATTGTGACAGACGGAAATAACGGAGCCATCATGATGTGGCTCGATTTCAGAAATGATGCAACGCAAAATGCAGGAGATATTTTTGCGCAGCGAATCAACAAGAACGGTTTCAATCTCTGGACAATAAGCGGTGTTGCCATTTGCAGCGATGCTGCCGACCAGGCAGCGCCTGACATGATAGAATCGGAAAACAGCGGAGCCATCATTGCATGGACGGATTTACGAAACGGTAACAGGGACATTTATGCGCAGAAAGTTGATTCATCAGGAATTGTTCAATGGACGGTAAGCGGTGAAGCAGTTGCCATGAAGCCAGCCACACAACAAAATGTTCAGGTAATTTCTGACGGAACGGGCGGGGCAATAATTGTTTGGGAGGATTCGGTGAACGGAGCATTCGACATTTATGCCCAACGCATGAGCAGCGCAGGAACAGCAATATGGGCAAGCGGAGGAGTTGCTGTCTGCAACATGGTGCTTGGGCAAATCAATCCGAAAATAATTCCGGACGGTGCAGGAGGTGCTGTTGTGGTGTGGCAGGATTTCCGCAACGGAAATGACTATAATATTTACACTCAGAAAATAAATTCGGCAGGAGTTGTGCAGTGGACTGCAAATGGTGTAGCAATGGCTACGGTAGCAGGAACGCAGAGCAATCCGAAGCTCAGGGGCGATGGTTCGGGCGGTGCAATCATTGTATGGCAGGACAAGCGCTTCGGAATTAATTTTGATGTTTATGCTCAGTGTGTGAATTCTTCCGGTGCGGTTCAGTGGACAGCCAATGGAGTAATTATATGCAACGCAGGCGACAACCAAAGCGCACTCGACATGACAAGTGAAGGAATCAGCGGAGCCATCATCACCTGGAAAGACAACCGCAATCTGAACCATGATATTTACGCGCAGATGATTAATCTTTCCGGGACTGTTCAATGGACCGCAAACGGAATTGTCATTGCCACAGGAACGGCAGAACAGATAAATCCGAATGCAATTGGTGACGGAAACGGAGGAGCAATCATTGTGTGGCAGGATTCATCGGCAGGAAACTGGGATGTGAAAAGCCAGCGTGTTTCTTCAGGCGGAACAATCATGTGGACGGCAGGGGGCGAAGCCGTGGGAACAGCAGCGGCAAGCCAGACCGACCCTAAAAATGTTTCGGACGGATTGGGCGGAAGCATATACACCTGGAATGATAAACGCAGCACTAACGATTTTGATATTTATGCGAATCATTTATTTTCCGATGGTATGCCTGTCGGAATCCACAAAGAAAATTATTCGTATGGTGTTAATGTTTATCCGAATCCGTTCGTCAATAAAGCAATCATCAGCACTAAATTATTTGAAAGTACTGCAGATTTTAAAATAAGAATTGTGGATGCATTTGGAAAAGAAGCAAATCCGAAAATTACCCGCAACGGAGCGTCATTTGAAATCTTCAGAAATAATTTGCCTGCCGGTATTTACTTTTACGAAATTATTTCCGGCAATGGAACGAGTATATTTTCAAAAGGGAAATTTGTAATCGCTGATTAACATGAAAAAAAATATTCTGATTTTATTTTTTGCACCGCTTGCTGTTCTTTGCTCCTGCAAGAAAGGACCGGGAGAAGGCGGTGAAACAACCATTCAGGGAAAAGTCTGGGCTGAAGAATGGGATGACCTTACCTACACACAGCATTACGATTCTCTCGACCGCTGGGCAATGGATGAAGAAGTGTATCTCATTTATGGCGATGATGCATCCTACAGCGAGCGCAACAGAACAGGACCCGATGGATTTTTTGAATTCCGCTATCTCCGCGAAGGCGACTATACAATTTACGTTTATTCCGGTGCGCCTCAGACCTCTTCAACTCCCGGTGGGAAAGTAGCCGTCTCAAAACAAGTAAGCATTCCTGGCGATGGGACATTTGATGCGGGAACATTCAAGATAAAGAAGTAATCGTATGAAACGAATTCTTTTTTTCGTTTTCATCATGCTTAGCGCATCCGCTTTTGCTCAAAGCAAAAAGGAAGTAAAAAAGTTCAACATCAAATCCTGCATGGTGACAGTTGCTGTTGACTCCGCTAGGAAAGAAAAAAAATTCACTGACTCCTATATGTCATTCGACAAGAGCGGGAAAATTATAGAGGAGAAAGAATTTGACAGGAACGGAAACTTCAGGCGGCACGAAACCCACAAGTACAACAAGAACGGTGATGAAACGGAATGGGTGGAACTGGATGCATCAGGAAACATCGTCCGCAAAACAGTAACGGAATACAATTCGGTGAGCGATAAAAAATCGGAAAGTGTTTATAACGAAAAAGGAATCCTCCAGGAGAAAACGCAGTTCAACTACAATACTGATGGAGAAAAAACAGAAGAGATAGTTACCGATGCTGCAGGAAAAGCAATCAGCCGTTCGGTTTTTATCTATGACAAAAACGGATTGAAGATTGCAAGGAAAACCTATAATCCCGCAGGGCAGTTAATCATGATTAAAAAATTCAGTTACGAGTTTCATTGACAAATGGAAAACATCCGCAGCATATTAAATTCGTTTTCGCCCATCACACTCGATGAGATGGACGGCATCAAACTCATGAACCGCACGGACACGAAATATGTTTTTCCCCAGCAGCAGTTGCCGCAGCTTCTTGAAGAATTGCGTGACGATTACAAAATACTGGATGTGAACGGGCAACGCATCAGCCGCTACGAATCGCTGTATTTCGACACGGAGAATCTCGATTTGTATCACCGTCACCACCGCGGAAAAACCAACCGCCACAAGGTGAGGTACAGGAAATACGTGGAGTCGGATTTGAATTTCTTTGAAATAAAATTCAAGAGCAACAAAGGGCGCACCATAAAGAGCCGGGTGAAGCAGGAGGAAATTCTGCACGACATCCGCGACAAGGCGGAACAACTCCTCCATAAAAAAACTCCGCTGCAATCGTCCGACCTGAAGCCCATGTTCTGGGTGCACTATTCGCGCATCACGCTGGTGAACAAGCATGCTCCCGAACGCGTAACGGTTGACACTGATTTATATTATGAAAAGGACGGAGCAACCCGCCACATGAACGACCTCGTGATTGCCGAGGTGAAACAGGACCGCGCAGGGCGCTCGCCATTCGCGAAGCTCATGAAAAAGGAACACATCCGTTCCGGCTCAGTGAGCAAATATTGTTTTGGCGTGCTCAGCTTTTTCAAAGATATCAAGCAAAATAATTTCAAGTATAATCTCAGAAACATAAACAAAGTACTCTATGGAACTTCTGCAAGCGCTTAGCGACACCACCGTGGTTTCCGAATCGTTCAGCTTATTCGAGAAACTGGGAACGAAATTTTTCATGCGTATGGGAATCAACCTGGCTTCCATGATTATCCTCATCCGCTTCATTTATTTCCCCGCGCACAAAAGCCGCGAATATTTTTTCACGTTTTTCATTTTCAACCTGCTCATCTTTCTCATCACCTACCTCCTCAACAAAGTGGAGATGAGCTTAGGCGCTGCCTTCGGATTGTTTGCCGTGTTCTCCATGCTGCGCTACCGCACCGAAGGCATCAGCATCAAAGACATGACGTATCTTTTTCTCGTCATCGCCATCGGGCTCATCAATGCCGTGAGCAAGGGCGGGTGGGATGAATTTGTGCTTATCAACCTCATCATACTTGCTTTCACCTACCTCCTCGAAAGCAACCTGCTGATGAAGAGGGAAACAACCAAAATCATCCAGTACGAAAATATCGAACTCATCAAACCCGAAAGGCGCGAAGAACTCATCCTCGACATTGAAGCGCGCACCGGAATCAAAGTGAACCGCTTCGACATCATCAAGGTTGATTTTCTCCGCGACACGGCTACCATCATCGTGCATTATTACGAGTAAGTTTCCTGATTTTTATTGTACGTGTGATGACGGTTTATATTCCCTCACCCCCTTCGCCCCTTCTCCTTCAGGAGAGGGGGTTGGGGGGGGAGGTGTTTCAACGTTTAAAAATTTCTCTCCGCCCGTTTTACTTATCCCTGTTTTTTTTTCTTGGATTCCTCTCCCCTCTGCATGCGCAGTATGACGATGCCGGGTTGTGGACCACCATCAACATTGAGAAGAAGCTGAAAAATAATTTCCGTATTTTCCTCACGGAAGAATTCCGGCTCAGGGAAAATTTTTCTGAAATCAATTTATTCTACACCGATGTTGGCGTGGGATACCGCCCCTACAGCTTTCTGAAGTTAGACCTGTCCTACCGCATGACAGAAAAAAAACTCATTACGGATTTCTACAGCATCCGCCACCGCCTGATGCTCGACATCACGCTGAAAAAAAAATACGGCAACTTTGACCTCGCATACCGCCACCGCCTGCAGCGCGAAGTGCGCAACATAAACTCCAGCGAAAACGGGCGCAATCCCGAATGGTATTCGCGCAACAAGTTCACCGCGAAGTATGACACGGATAAAAAATACACTCCTTACGTTTCCTGCGAGTTCCGCTACCAGATTGACGACCCGCGCAACATGGAGTCGGACCAAACGTGGCACCGCGCGCGCTTTGTTGCAGGGCTCGAATATGAGTTGAACAAGAAAAACACGTTTGGTTTATACTACCTCATCCAGCATGAGTGGAATGTTTCATTGCCTGAAAAACTGTACATCATTGGGCTGGAGTATTCGCTGACGCTGTAGCAGGGGCTGCGTCAACTCCTGATTTGAAGCACAAGCGAAAGTGCCTGAGAAATTTCGTCAAGCTGTTCCTGCCTGATTTTTCCGAGCCGCTTGACAAAACGGGTTTCAGATACCGAACGAACCTGAAAACAATCTGCTGCAGAATTTTTTGATAATCCGTTTTGGGGAGCGGGAATTATCTTAATCATCCACGGAGCTATGGCATAACGCTCTTTCCAGTCGGTGAGCGGCACGATTATCTTCAGCGGTAATTTGCCGAGATGGTCGTGATTAACAATAACTGCGGGGCGCGTCTTTTTTATTTCTGCTCCAAGGGTCGGGTCGAGATTGAGCAGCCAGATTTCACCGCGCTTCATAAAAATTATCGAACTCGATGGAATTGAATGCTGTCAGTTCCTTGTCATTTTTATAGTCGCTAAGCAATGCTGCGGCTGCTTTTTCCATGCCTTTGTCTGTAGATTTTTTAACAGACAGCATTGCTCTTTTAATAACCATAAGCCGCTTTCGCAGCGGTAGTTGTTTGATTTCTTTTATGAGTTCGCGTGTTGACATACGGCAAAGATAAAGATTTTATATGCTCTGTTAGGCGAAGTTTCGCGTAGCGGCTAATGCGATGGACAACTTCGCCTTTTGTTTCAACGGACGAAGTTGGCTCACGCTGAATCCTTCGCTCGAAACTTCGCCCAACGGGGGTATTCGCTGACACTATAGGTCTTTCCTCAGGATTAGTTATCATTTTCTTATCACAGAATAGTTAAGCGCTGTTACGCCACACGAAAAAAATTTTGTCGTCTGGCGGGTCAGTTCAATGCTACGGGCGAGTTCGGTGAAAAAAGAAATACCGTTTCCAAGAATAACCGGGTTTACAAATAACCAGTATTCATCAATGAGGTTATCAGCCATCAGGGAGTGAACAGCAGACGGGCTGCCAAAGATTAAAATGTCTTTTCCGTTTTGCTGTTTGAGTTCCTGTATTTTTTTTGAAACATCACCGCTCACAAAAGTTGTTTTGGCGGCATGCCGGTCTTTCATCGTGTTGGACAGAACTACGTTGTCAACCCTGTTGTACCATTCCGAATGTTC
>DATDOJ010000384.1:0-3670 GCA_035293345.1 Bacteroidia bacterium | reverse complement strand
TAATTCAAATTTCCTGAAAGCCGCTGAAATTGCCGGTGAAATTGAAATCGGCACCGAACTGAAAGAAATTTACGAAGGGCTCACGAGAAACTATTCGAAACTTAAGGACTTCGGAAAAGCATTCGAATACCAAACACTGTTGATAAACCTCAAAGACAAACTCTACGACATTAACACTGATAAAAAATTGCAAGGTCTTGCATTCGGATTTGAACGAGAGAAAAAGCAAAACCAAATTAACCTTCTTACCAAAGACGTAGAGATTCAGACACAAATTACTGAAAAGCAAAAACTCATACGAAATGGTTTCATGGGCGGATTTGCCATCGTGCTTTTGTTTGCCGGAGTATTTTTCACTCAGCGCAACAGAATAAGCAAAGAGAAAAAACGCAGCGATGAATTGCTGTTGAATATTCTGCCGGAAGAAACTGCCGAAGAACTGAAAGCCACCGGCACAGCCAAAGCAAAAAGCTTCGACATGGTGAGCGTGCTCTTCACCGACTTTAAAAACTTTACACAGGCATCGGAAAAATTATCGCCCGAAGAACTTGTTCAGGAAATCAATCACTGCTACAGCGAGTTCGATAAAATCATAACGAGACATGGAATAGAAAAAATAAAAACCATCGGTGATGCCTACATGTGCGCGGGCGGATTGCCAAAACACAATTCAACAAATCCTGTTGACGTAGTATCAGCCGGTCTCGAGATGGTAGCGTTCATCGAAAAAAATAAACAGGAACGCATTGCCAAAGGTCAGCCCTTCTTTGAACTGCGTTGCGGCATTCACACCGGTCCGGTGGTTGCAGGAATTGTGGGAATAAAAAAATTCGCTTACGACATCTGGGGCGACACGGTGAACACCGCTTCGCGCATGGAATCATCGGGTGCAGTGGGGAAAGTAAATATTTCAGGAACTACATATCAGTTGGTGAAAGATAAATTCAAATGCGTTCACCGCGGAAAAGTGCAGGCAAAGAACAAAGGCGAGATTGACATGTACTTCGTGGAAAACCCTGCTTAACTTCTTTTTCCAGTCCTGCCTTGAGCCGGATTTAAGCTGCAGTCGAAACTTTTCCTGCATTTCTCTTTTTTTCGCTTCTTTTGTCGGGGCAAGAAACTGGCGGGCTATATGACCAATATCATATCTATTAATAAAAGGATATCTTTGCTTTACATTTCCGGAAGTTCTTTGAAAGGTAATAAGCATAGGGTATAGAGCAATTCAAGATATATAACTATTCATAAAATAATTTCGGACAATGCGAGGAAGTGTTATCGTCCCTGATTCATTAACTGATATTTAATTCTTTCTATTATCAATTTATTTTAACCTCTAAAACCAAATCAACATGAAAACAATTGAACGATTTGCTATCGTAACAGCATTAGTGCTTGCAGCATACAGCAGCGAAGCACAGTATTTTCAACGGCTGTATAATTTCGATTATACTCCTCCCAATTTACGGAGTGAATATCTTGAATCGGGAGTTTGCACGCGTGTAAATTTCAGCCAGAGCGACAGCAGCAAATATTTTATGGTTGCCACCGGAACTTCATTCGCGGAGTATTCACCTTTTACGCCAGACCCGGACTATAATGGCAACCGGGTTCGTTACGTGCGTAACAATCGTGCAGGAGGTCTGCTCGATAACAGGGGCTTTGAATTCAGAAAGAGTAATAATTTTTTATGGTATAATTCCGAGGCGCATTCCATTGATGAGGTTCAGAGCAGCAATAATAACGGGGGCTATGTAATAACCGGAAGTGTCCGCTATAATCCTCAAACCGCTGGCAGCCCTGCCGGAGGCAGCGATGTTTTATTTGCTCGCTTAAGTTCAAGTGGAGGTGTCGTTGATGCTGTGAGCATTGACCATGCAGGCAAATCGGAAACAGGATTTTGCATCAAGCGCTCCACTGCTCCTGATGTGGCAGGCACCTACCTCATTTGCGGTTCGGTTGAAATTTCGAGCATGAGAACAGATGCCTTTGTGGCGCGGGTTAATGTGGACGGTTCTGTTGTCTGGTTTAAAACATTTAATATGGATTCATCTGTTCCGTTCTCTCCGCCAACATCGTTTGATATTGCTTACAGTTTGGTCGAGATACCGGCAGAGCCGGATATTATTCCATCCTTCTGGGGAGAGATTCATATAGTTGGAACTCATCAGGACGCAACCGTAGGAGGGCTTAACGGATTCTGGCTCCGTCTCGATAAGATGGGTAATCATATTACTTCCGTCATTTATCCTTCTATGTTTCCCGGACCGGGCATTGACAATGTTGAATTCCGTTCCGTAAAATGGTCGGATGATAATAATCTTTTAGTCACCGGCTCAACAACAGGATTGGCTTCGGGTTTAACAGATGGTCCTCATACTTTATTAGTAAAACTAACTCCCATAATCGGTGGACTTTTAGGCACACGGATTTTAAGGGCAGTAAATCTGGGTGGTTTCTTTACTGTTCCAAGTGTGGGAAGGGACTTGATTGAGCGGAAGGATACTGCCGGTGCAATGGAACATTATATAAGCGGATTTGCCTGGGACATGGGTTTGTTTATGCCTCCTTTCAACATTGTTTTCAAGGCAGATTTTATTGGTTTCCCGGTTGCGCAGTATTTATATACCCGTGCTCCTTTTCCTTTCAGCAATTCAATTGACTTTGCAAGAAACACTGTATTCGCACCCGGATTTGCTTTGTTCAGCGGTGCACAGAATACAACGGCTCCCGCTATCAGCGACTCCTACAATTCCAAGTCATATTTTAACGGGGTCAGGTGCATCAACAACGGAATTACGCAACTGCCGTTTTTATCTCAGTTAAATCTTCCCGGTTTTTCCGTGCTTGCGCTCGATACATCTGTTGGAAGCACAGTAACTCAGTTAAAAGCCAAGTCATTCAATTATCAATCCTTTGTGATTTGCAACCAGGCGGCAATCGCTGGCGGAAGCAATGTAAGAGAAGGAGAATATGAAACCGGATTGACGCAGGGAGAATTAAAAGTATTTCCTAACCCGGCTGCCGATGTGTTATATGTTACAGGTTATACGTTATATGACAAGAGCGTGATTACAATTTATAATGCGCTCGGGCAGAAAATGCAAAGCCATCAACTATCCACTGACAACGAACAACTGACCATTGACATTTCCTCATTGGCAAGGGGAATGTATAAAGTGGTTATGCACAGCAACGCAGACATCAGCACGGCAACGTTTGTGAAAGAATAATCAATAATCAATAATCAATAAATAAATTATCTATTCCTGCGGTGTCAGGTGTTCTTTTCACATGACACCTTGAAACCATCAGGTTGAAAGACCTGACGGCACAGTAATAAAAGTAAATAAAAAGCTCATTGGTTCATGAGTTCAAAAGTTCAATGCGTATGCGCTATTGAACCAATGAACCAATGAACTATTAAACTATTGAACTGCTTTCCCCTCACTCCAACCTCTTTATCCCCCACCCGCTGTCATCATCCAGCGGCTCGTGAAAATATTTTACCTCAGGAAATCTTTTCATGATGTAGCGGCAAATGCGCCTCGGGGTGCGGTAGCCCTTCCATTCTTCTCTGGAAATAATCACGTTTTCACCCACGTGCAAACCGATTATTTTGCTGTAAAAAACCGAGCTCTTTCTTTTATTTATTTTTTTCTGCTTGTTG
>DATDOJ010000383.1:0-10022 GCA_035293345.1 Bacteroidia bacterium | reverse complement strand
ACCATAAACAGGAGCACTCCAGTGCAGGTGAACACGCTCACAGGCATTACCGCAGTGGCAGGCGGAGCTGCCCATTCTCTTTTTCTGAAAAATGACAACACGGTTTGGGCTTGCGGGAGAAATTGGCTTGGGCAACTTGGCGATGGCACCACTACCGACAGATGGTCTCCCGTGCAGGTTATAGGTCTTTGTACCGTTCTTGGCATCACGGAATCACAGCAGGAAAATAATTTTCAAATTTTCCCCAACCCCACCTCCGGCACGTTCACCATCCAATCAACAAATCAACAAATCAATAAATCAATAATTACAATCACCAATGTCCTTGGCGAAAAAGTTTATGAGCAAAAAATAATTGAACAAGTAACAGAAATAAATTTATCTTTGCAGGCGAACGGGATTTATTTTGTGCGGCTCAGGAATAATGAGCAAACGGTTACACGGAAAATCGTAATCAATAAATGATGAAACACAAGGCACAGCCGCGTAAACGAATGTTTGAACCAATCAAACAGATGTTTCAGCCAACGAAACAGATGTCTGAGAGAATGAAACAGATGTTTCAGCCAGTGAAACAGATGTTTCAGCCAACGAAACAGATGTTTGAGCCAACGAAACAGATGTTTCAGCCAGCGAAACAGATGTTTCAGTCAACGAAACAGATGTTTCAGCCGGTGAAACACAAGTTTGAATAAAATAAACATACAATTCAAGATATAACCAATAAAATCATAAAACATGTCAGACGTAACGAGAATCCCCACCCAGCCCTCCGCGTTAGCATCCTACCTGGAAACCACGGACGATTATCAAACCGCAGCCATTCTGCCAGCGCCTCCGAACTACACGCGCTGGAACTGGACTTCGCAGGAATCAACCGACTGGCACGACTTCCGCGTGAATTACGGCACGCTTTACCAAAAGTTCAGCGACAAAAACACGCGCAACAAAAGCATCGTGGCGCAGCAGAAGGTGCTTAACAAGGCAATTCATAAATATGACAACGACACGGTAACAGGGCATCACCTGCTGGACAGAGTTGCGCTGACAGGAACGATTGACGACTGCGAAATATTCCGCGTCAAACGGGGCACCGCCCTGGCTGACACCACGCCTACCGGTCCGCCCGACCCGGGCTCGGTTGCAGTAACCATCGCCATCAAGAAAAGCGAACACTTGCTCACGCAACTGCTCATTAAGACAGCCGACCAGGTGGGGCGCGGACGTCCGAAAGGCATCAAAGAAATCATGGTGTTCAAAGCCATCACCGCGCAGAACGCGCCTGCCCCTGCGCTGAAAGATTATCAATATGTTGGCGATGTAAAGCGCGGCTTAACCAATGTGCAGCACGAGGACACGGTGGAGGGCAGCAAGGCATGGTTCTTTGCGCGCGTAAAAAATTCGAAAGGCGAAACGGGCCCGCCAAGCTCTCCGGTGAGCGTGTCGGTGATGTGAGCTGATGCTCCATAATGCAATGAACCCCGTCCCGGTTTTTCATCGGGGCGGGGTTTTATTTTTTCACACAGCACCCTGACTGATTTCTGAATTCCTCGCTTACTTTCGTCACTCCAAATGACGCTCAATAAATTCTGGCAAACATCGGTTGAGTTTATCAAGGGAATCGGACCGGAGCGGGCGAAGATTCTCAGGGACGAACTCGGCATTGCCACGTATCTCGATTTGTTTACGCACTTCCCTTACCGCTACGTTGACCGTTCGCGTTTCTACCGCACCACAGAAATCAAAGATGAAACAACGTACATTCAACTGAGAGGAAAAATCACCGGCTTCCATACTTCGGGAATTCAACGGGCGCTTCGGCTGCATGCAAATTTCACCGATGGTTTCGGAAACATCGAACTGCTTTGGTTCAACAGCGTGCCGTGGATTCGCAAAACAATTAAGGAGGGAAAAGAATACATCGTATTCGGCAAGCCCTCGCTGTTCAAAGGAAAATTTTCCATCGCTCATCCCGAGATGACGGATATTGAGGACGAAGCAAAATCGCCCCGCGCTCCTTTCCACGCTCTGTATAACACCACTGAGAAAATGAAGAAGCGCGGATTGGACAGCCGCTCCATATTTCGCTACATGCATGCGCTGAAAGAAAAAATTCACGAGCCATTACCGGAGATTCTTCCGCATTCGATTCTTGATGCATGTAAACTTATTCCGCGCCACGAAGCATTTCTCAAGATTCATTTTCCTGCCGACAACAACGCCATCATCAAAGCGCAATTCCGGTTGAAGTTTGAAGAACTGTTTCTTCTCCAGCTCGAAATCCTCGCCATGCGCCAGGCACGGATGGAAAAGAAAAACGGATTTATATTTCAGACGGTAGGAGAAAAGTTTAATTCGTTTTATAAAACCAAACTGACGTTTGAACTGACAGGAGCACAGAAAAAAGTTCTGAAAGAAATCCGCAGCGATACCGTTACAGGTCACCAGATGAACCGCCTGCTTCAGGGAGATGTGGGAAGCGGAAAAACTATTGTTGCGCTGCTCACCATCCTTCTCGCGATTGACAACGGCTTTCAGGCAGCGCTGATGGCGCCAACGGAAATTCTGGCGCAGCAGCATTTTCAGAACATCACAACTAATCTTGAAGGATTAAATATTCAGACAACACTTCTCACCGGTTCAACATCAAAAAAGAAAAGAGAAAAACTTCTTGCTGAACTTGAAGAAGGAAAAACAAATCTCATCATCGGCACTCATGCACTCATTGAAGACAACGTTCGATTTCAAAAGTTAGGCATGGTTGTCATTGATGAGCAGCATCGTTTTGGTGTAGCGCAGCGCGCGCGCCTCTGGTCGAAAGCAGCAAATCCTCCTCACGTTCTGGTGATGACAGCAACACCCATTCCGCGAACGCTTGCGATGACGCTCTATGGCGACCTCGATGTATCTGTCATCAATGAAATGCCTCCGGGTCGCCAGCCCATCAAAACTTTTCACCGCGATGAAGCGCTGCGATTGCGCATGTACGGTTTCATAAAAGAGCAGATGGCAAAAGGAAGGCAGGCGTATGTTGTTTATCCCATCATCGAAGAATCCAAAGAACTCGATTACAAAAATCTTGTTCAGGGAATTGAAACGCTCAACACTGTTTTCCCGCACCCTCCATTCACGCTCAGTGTCCTGCACGGTCGCATGAAGCCGAAGGAAAAAGAAATGCAGATGGAACTTTTCCGTTCTGGCAAATCGCAAATCATGGTGTCAACAACAGTCATTGAAGTCGGTGTTGATATTCCCAATGCAACACTGATGGTGATTGAAAGCGCAGAACGTTTCGGGCTGGCGCAGCTTCACCAGCTTCGTGGACGGGTTGGGCGTGGCGGGGAACAATCTTATTGCATCTTGATGACACCGGGAAAAATTTCTGACATTCCATTCAAACGAATGAAAACAATGGAGCAAACCAATGACGGTTTCGTGATTGCCGAGGCAGACCTTGAACTTCGCGGGCCCGGAGATATTCAGGGTACAAGGCAAAGTGGAATGTTAAATCTTCGTCTTGCCGATATTGCCCGTGACCAGCAACTCATGGCGCTTGCGCGAAGTGAAGCAGTCAATCTGCTGAAAGAAGATGCGACATTGTCGAGAAAAGAAAATTCAACGTTGAAATATTTCCTGAAAGATAATTTGCACATGGCAAAGTTCTGGAGTTCGGTGAGTTGAGAAAAATAATATGACAGAAGAACAAAATCTAAAAACAAGTGTGAGAAGCAGTGCAGCGCTTCCGTTTCTCTTTGTGTTGCTACTGTGGCTTATCATGATGGTTGAAATTTTTTCCGGAGAATCCTTTTCTGACTTCGGAATTATTCCAAGAACATTACCGGGGATGAAAGGAATCTTCACAGCGATTCTTATTCATGCTGATACGAATCATCTATTGAGCAACACCTTTCCGCTTCTGATTCTCGGAACAGGGCTGATGTTCTTCTATCGTGATGTTGCGCTGAAAGTTTTTATTCTAATCTGGCTCATGAGCGGATTCTGGGTGTGGCTGTTTGCACGCGAAGCATCGCACATTGGAGCAAGCGGATTGATTTACGGAATCGCTGCATTTCTTTTCCTGAGCGGTGTGCTGAAAAAAAACAGAAACCTCCTCGCCATTTCCCTGCTCACTGTTTTCCTCTATGGCGGACTGACCTGGGGAATTTTTCCTGTAGCACAACATATTTCGTGGGAAGCGCATTTGTCCGGAGCGCTTGCCGGATTTCTCTGCGCAATAGCTTTCAGAAAAGAAGGACCGCAGCCGGAAGAAAAGAAATGGGATGATGAAAACGAAAATGACGATGATGAAAATGCGTATTGGAAAATAAATCCTGAAGAAGAAAAGAAATTTGAAAATGGAAATTAGGGTTTCCAGACATAAGGAGAATTCACTGTACTTCCCTCTCCTTTGGAGAGGGTTAGGGTGAGGCATTTACTTTCTGAAGACAGAAATCATCACCGCCTTGCAGCGGTTTAGATTAAGTTTATTGATTGCCCGCTCGTGGGCAATGCCAAGGAGATATGTGAAAACATTCAGCCGCAAATACTCAGGTCGCTTTTCGTAAAAGCTGATGCTGACAGTTTCCAGTCCTGCTTCAGAAATAAATTTTCTCTGTGCGGATTTACTGTTGAAGTTGTAAAATGTTTTGAATGTATCTTCTTCATCCCGTCCTCGCAATTTATTGTACCATTGATGAAACCACAGCGGAGTCAGCCGCGCTCCAAGCGCTACATAATGATTTCTGTTTGGCGTCTTCACAAGAAACAATCCTCCTTTTTTCAAAACGCGTTTCGCCTGTGTGAGCATGCGCTCAGGATTCTCAATATGCTCTATCACATTCTGGCAAATGATGATATCAAACATTTCATCAGCAAAAGGCATTTCCTCCGCGGTGGAACAAACGGCAGAGTCGAGAAAAGGGTTTGTCGAAACTCTTTCATCCGGGTCAAGTCCATAAATCATTTTTGCTTTGTCTTTGAAATTCATTTCAGGGACGATGCCTGCGCCTGCTCCAAGGTCAAGCATCGTCATGTTCGGTTGAAGATGGCGGAGAATTTCTTCGCGGAAAAGCAAATCATCCCAGCGGTCAGAAACATCCGGATAAAATCGTTTATCGAGTATTGAAACCAGTGTCATTTGCTGCGGAGCAATTCAAACATTTTTTGCGCAAGCATTTTCCGGTTAAAATCTTTTGCAAGCAGGGCAGCGCCTGCTTTCACTTCTTCTCTTAAGCGGGAATTATTTTTCAAATCCATCAGCTTTGAAATAAAATCATCCTTGTTCTCCGGTTCAAAACAAGTTCCAGCGTTATATTTCATAAGCAGTTTCTGCGCTTCTCCCTGCACTCCCAGCAGAACAGGAATTTCCATCGCAGCCAGTTCAAAAAGTTTAGACGGGATTACTTTTTCAAATGCTTCTGACTTGCGCAGATTGATTAAGCCAATGTCAAGCAATGAAAGATAAGCAGGAACTTCGTCTCTTGAAACGTTATTGATGAATGTTATATTTTTCAGTTCGAGTTTTTCTGCTTGCATTACCAGTTTCTCCTTCTTTGCTCCTTCACCGATAAATATAAAGTGCAATGAATTGTCGTTGATGTTGCTTATAGAGTTAATGATGAAATCAAGTTTGTGCGCCATGCCATGTGTGCCCATATAACCGACAATAAATTTATTTTCAAGTTTCAATTTTTCAACAAGCACTTCGTTTCTTTTCTGCGGAGAAAAAACATTTCTGTCAATTCCATTGCTGATGCAGTGAATTTTATTTCTGTTAACTCCTCTTGCCACAATACTGTCTGTAAATGCTTCACTCACCACAATAATTCTCCACGCTCTTTGGTAGAGAAGTTTTTCAATCCACGACAGGATATGAATGACAATGTTTTTCTTCATCACATCCACGCCAATGATGGATTCGGGCCAGAGGTCGCGCACTTCAAACACAAACTTTTTTCTTCTCAGAACTGAAATAGCTCCCGCAGAAACAGCAGTAAAAAATTGCGGAGAGGTTGCGACAATCAAATTGCAGGATGAAAACAAGCCGACAATAAATGATGCGATGCCGAAAGAAAGATAATCGAGTGAACGTCTGACAATTCCTTTATTTGGAGAAACATAAGTCCAAACTCTGATGACATTAATGCCTTCAATATTTTCTCTTTGAAAAAGTTTGTGCCTGAATCCGTCATAGATTTTTCCTCCCGGAAAATTCGGGAAGCAGGTGACCACCGTAACCTCTCCACCATGCTTCACCCATTCTCTGCAATGCTCAAATGTGCGGTTGGCAGGTGCGTTGACTTCAGGAGGAAAGTTATCCGTGAGAAAAAGAATTTTCATAAAGTGATTTCTGTATCAAGCAGATTTGAAAATGAAATGACAGCTACTTTCGCTTTTCTAAGCAAATTAAATCCTTCAGCGAAATCGTAATCTTCAAGAACTAAGTGATTGTGATTCTTAAATTCGATTACGAAATTATCGCTTGATATTTTACCGGCATTCCATTCAATTCTTGCGTCAGGATGGAAGTGCAGATATGCCTTAGAAGAGTGCTGATGGTTTTCAAGAATATAATCGGTGATGGCTATGCGGTCTGCCAGGAAAGTCCATAATCGTTTGTGAGCGATGCCGGTGCTTGTGAATCCAATCATAGTTGATGCGAAAGAATTCTCTTCTGCAACTCTTTCAAGTATGCGCGCACGTTTTCCCACCCTGAAAGACGCCCACATATCACTCTGCTCAAGCCCCTCAATAGAAACAGTATTATGGGCAGAAGTAGAGCGTTCAAATTTTCTCCTTGAATTATTTTCATAGGTGGAAATACCGCAGTCAACAATCACCTGCTTGTCATTTATGTTCAGGCAAAAGCTGAGCATGTCAGAATGTGTGTGCCCGGGATTATACGAAGGCATTATGTTGCATGCGTCAACAATCATTTCGTATTTCGGAAAAGATAATTTCCTGTAACCGCTTTCATTCAGTGCAATGTTATCAGCATACACACCAAGCTGCTTTGCGTATGCGTTTAGCTCAGCCGGAGATGGTACGCCATCTTTTGCGGAGTCATTGAAGTCAGGCATCTCACCGCTTCTGAAGGTCATATTGTCCAGCCATGATAACATGGCTGACGCTTTTTCCTTCAGCAGTTCTTCGAGCGTGTTGTTCTCCGTCCGTTTGTTTTTCATCAGGTTGACACAGTCAAGAACTCGATGCAAAATAATACGGTGATACATCGTGCTGAGTTCAACGTGCGCCCCGTCAGTAAGAATTTGTTCCTTTAATTCCTTTAACAAAATATTTTCCGCCTGCTGAAAAAGTTTTTCACTGTGAAAATAAAACGCACCGAATAAAAGCGAAAAGCCATTTTCAAGAAGATGATTTGCCCCGATATGATATTCCACTTCATGACTCAGTTTTATGTACTGCCTGTAAAGTGATTCGTCAATTTTCGAATCGTCAATATTATTCTTAATAAGGAACTTTATCCAATTTACTCCACGCAGCGAAACCGGATACGGGTCGAATGAATGGGAACAGATTTTTGTGGTGTCAATGAAATGGTGAATTAATTTCAATCCTGCTTCAACATTTAAATTTTCTTGGTGCAAAAAGTCAAAATAGTTCAGGTGATAATTCCATAAGAGGGCATAGCCGGAAAAATTCCAGTCAACATTCCCGTCATCAAATTTCGACTTCAGGTTGAGAAACGTGAATTCACTTGCATTAAGTGATTGCGGGCTGTTAAAAAAAGGTTGCAGAACAAGTCCTTCTCCTCTTTCAGGAACAACAAGATTTTTTTTTGCTGCCTGAAACGCAGCCCATCGTTTCCTCAGCGGCTTGATGAGCAGAAAAAACATCTGACTTGCATGCAGATGTTTTATTGTTTCGTAATAACGTAACACGTTCTGGAGAGCCGCCTTCAGTCAATGTCAATCCACTTTCTTTCTCTGAGTGAATCAATAGCTGCAAGAGATGCTTTGGTTGTGTTGATGATTTCCTCAAACGAAACAGGGGGAGAACCGCCATGACGAAGAAAATTCAGGTATTTATTATACTGCTCACGATGACCTTTATCCTGCGATCCGCTTATGCCTGAATTTTTGAAGCCGTAAGTTTTGAGCGAGCGGAAATTATTAATCACCATAGTGCTCCCGTCAGAAAATATTTCTACTTTTTCTTTCGGAAAGGAATTATGTCCAGTCGAAAAATAATTCAGCACACCGAGGGAACCATTTTCATATTTAAGAAACAGAGAAGCAATGTCCGTATTAAGTTTTGTCTCCTGTTCTGATGCTGCCATCATCACCGATGCAACTTTGCTTCCTGTAAAAAAAGAAATCAAATCTATGTAGTGACAAGCTTCACCAACGATTCTTCCACCTCCATAATTCAAATCATGCAGCAAATCATCGTAAGGAATTTTTCCAGCGTTCATCGTTGCAATAACCTGTATCATAGTAGAATTTTTTAAAAACTCTTTTGCTTTAACGCTATACGGAGAAAATCTCCGGTTAAATCCAACCATGACTGCGCTTTCACTTTTTTCATAAGCACGAATAACCATTTCCAGTTGTTCATGATTTATTGCCAGCGGCTTTTCTGCAAAAACATTTTTACCCGCTTGCAATGCTGCAGCAATTTGCTCAGCATGAAGATGATGTGGTGTCATGATGAAAACAGAATTCACTTCATCGTCACTCAGAATTTTTTCAAAACCAGACACGGCAAATTTAACTTTAAATTTTTTTGCAAGGAGTGAAGCGGAAAGTCCCGATTCACTGCTCACATATTTTACATTCGCGTCCAATCGTGCAAGTTCAGGCAGTAGTTTTCCCTTTGCAAAATTCCCCGCTCCGATAATTGCGATTACTTCGCTACCTTTCTTTTTTTCTCGTGGGAAAATTCGGATAATTGATGAATGTTGTTTTGAAATATCGTACTTAAGAATCGAAGCCAGTGAACCGGAACGTGAAATATTATCATAGATTCTTCCGTAGTCATCCAGAGAAACAATTTCGCTGATGAGTGCTTTGACATTTAGTTTGCCTGAACTCATCGCTTCCAGAACAGATTCAAAATTTCTTTTTGCCGTCCATCGAACAAACGGGAGCGGGTAATCATTCCCCTTGATTTCATACTCATCATCATAACGTCCGGGACCATAGGAAGAAGAAACACGGAAAGAAATTTCTTTCTCGTAAAAGTCATTCCTGTTGAGGTGAAGCCCTGTGACTCCTGTGAGAACAATCCTTCCGCGCTTGCGACACATGTGTGCGCTGCCGGAAATTATTTCATCATCCGAGGAGGATGCTGTAATAATCACTCCATCAGCACCGGACTCGTCTGTTAACTTTTTAACAAGTGAGACCGCTTCACTGCCTGAGGAATTGTATGCAGTAATTTTCAAAGATGCAGCGAGCTCCACTCTTAAATCATTTACATCAAATCCAATCACCCTGCAACCGTTTGCCGAAAGCAATTGTGCTGTCATCTGTCCCACCAATCCCAATCCGATGACAACAAAGGTCTCACCGAAAGTCGGTTTAAGCAATCGCATGCCCTGCAATGCAACGGCACCTATGACGGCAAAGCACGCCTCATCATGCGAAACATTATCAGGGATTTTTGCCGCAAGATTTTTCGGCACACAAACTACTTCTGCATGATAACCATTGGTAGCTACTTTGTCACCAACAGAAAATTCCGTCACATCATCTCCAACAGCAATTACTTCACCCGAGTTGCAATATCCGAGCGGAAGCGGTTCATCCAATTTTCTGAGTACACTTTCCACAGCAGGAACAATACCATCCGTTTTCATTTTGGCGAAAACCTGCTTGACACGTTCGGGTTGCTGAAGTGCTTTTGAAATCAGATTCGCCTTGCCGAATTCAACGAGCATACGCTCAGTTCCTGATGACACCAGTGTGCGGTGTGTCCTCACCAGAATTTGTCCGCGCTGAACCTGCGGCATAGGAACTTCCTGCAATATAGTTTTCCCGCTTTTAATATCCTGAATTAAC
>DATDOJ010000382.1:0-7574 GCA_035293345.1 Bacteroidia bacterium | reverse complement strand
GAGGTGAGGACTCTATTTTCAATTCCAATCGAAGAAAAATTATTGCGCAATTAAACTGCTTAACCCTCACCCCACACCAACCCGGCCTCGTCACCTTAACCCAAAGGGGCAACGCCAACATTAAAATCATATATTAAAGCAAGCGCAATTCTCTTATGAAACCACACAGGAACAAATGAGCATTACCAGGCTTTCTTAACCCGCCGCGCGACTGATCAGTGAGCAACCAATAGCGCAATCCAGGCATTTTCTTTTTTCGCAATAATTGGTGGTGAGTTCCACCAGCGCCTGTGATTCACCGGCGTTGCCCGGAATGATTTGCAGATTTTTCCAGGTGCGGATAACGCGATTGTCCTCGGCGGCGATGGCATCAAGTAGTGACAGCGCATCCGAACACAATTGCTGATCGCTTTTATGTTTACCATATAAAAATTTGAACGGCACGATCGTGTTGATCAGGATGGAATCGATCGTCTGCGAACCGAGTCGCTTTGGTTTTCGTCCGGAAGATTTACCGAACCGGTAATGCGTTTCCCAGTAACCTGAAGCCGGCACGTCGAGCAGCTCGTGGAGTTTTTTGATCGTTTTGGTTTGCATGCATTGCGTGAACAAACGCTCGCGCCGGTAAAGCAAACCGGCAAGCTGCGCGATACGGACTGTGGGAAAATTATTTGGTCGGAGGCGCATGAATTTCCAGCTTTGCGCTTCCATCGGCTGCATTTCGTATTTGAGTTTCAGGTGCGCATACTCGCGGATCAACGCGCCGGAATAAACATCCTCCTGCTTTCCGGGAAGCAAACCAGCCTGTCCGAAAAGCAGCGCCTCTGTCTGCAGCAGATTATCGTTCTGTCGGGCCATCAACCGGAACGGCGCGGCTGCTGCCAGCCATTGAAATGGTTCCGCATTCACCTTCATGCCGAATTGCCGGACCATGTGCCGGTAAAAAAGTTCATCCCAATCATTGCCCGCATGCTCCAGCTCCATCTTCAGAAGATTGACCTTGCGTTCCAATCTTTCGACGAGCAGTCTGGAAATCCATGAAGTGATCAGCACCTTTTCAACTTCCGCAATTTTTTTCACGCAGGGAATTTCATCTTTGCTCGAATACAGCCGGAGAAAACGGATGTACTGCTTTTTGTTGATCCGGTCTTTCAGCTCGAGCGTGGGCATCAAAAGTCCGCTGTTGGTTTTCACGGGCGCATCATCATTAAAAACCACATGAAGGATCACATTATTATACGCTGGATCGTCTTCGTGTTTGTGTTTCGTCCAGTCGGATGCGTTCACGTGGATTTCCACGTTGCCGATCCAAAGCTGATCGCCAGTTTTTATTTGAGCATTAAAAAAATCCGGGCCTGCATCACGATTGTAGATGCCGGGGTTGATCACTTCCAGTGGTGTTCCGTCTTTTATTGCGAGACCGGCGGCGTTGAATTGTTTTGTTTGCCAGACAAAATGGAGGAATTCTTCTTTCATATAAAACTGTTTTAAAAATTACAAATAGAATAATCAAAAGCTCAAATTAAATTGAGATCTGGCGGTGAATGTAAAACAGGTAAATGGAAATATTCCGCGTACAAACGTTTACAAACGGTTATAAACGGATATAAGTATTTGTAAATGGATAGATGAGAACTGAGAACTGAGTGATGAGAGTGCTGAGAGTTGAGTGCTGAGAGTTGAGTGCTGAGAGTTAAGTGCTGAGAGTTGAGGGCTGAGAGTTGAGTGCTGAGTGCTGAGAGGTGGGAGTTGAGGGCTGAGAGGTGAGTGCTGAGTGCTGAGAGTGCTGAGAGCTGAGTGCTGAGGGCTGAGAGTTGGGTGCTGAGAGTTGAGTGCTGAGAGCTGAGTGCTGAGTGCTGAGAGTTGTGTGCTGAGAGTTGTGTGCTGAGAGTTGAGGGCTGAGAGTTGAGGGCTGAGAGTTGAGCACTGAGAGTTGAGTGCTGAGATTGGTGAGACCTGACTGGCTGAAGTTTGGGTGGAAAAAAGAGAAATCTGCCTGCGGCGCGATGGAGAAAAATAATGGAAAGTGATCGAGAATTCATTAGATTTGAATAATAACAGGTACGGAAACGCGCTACAAAAAGAGCTTCGTAGTAGCGATAATCATACGGGATTTAGGGGGATTGTGGCTGAGGTGTAATGTGAATAAACCAGTTAGCAACAATTTAATAGGCAATCATGAAAGAACATTACAATGTGCTTGATTCTGGTTACGGAGTTCTTGGATTTGCATCGGTAGGATTAGGAATGATTGCTATTGGAATCATCGTGATTATAATGATGAAAAAATTTAATGCGAAACGTTCACAACAAATATTCATGTACTTCTGGACTGGGTTTGGAGTATTATGGACAACTTTTGCTTTCATCGGCACTGGATCTGAATACTCCTCGTGCATAAATACCATGAAAAATGGAACTTATAAAGAAGTAGAAGGAATTGTCGAAAATTTTGATCCGATGCCTCACTCAGGACATAAATATGAATCATTCACAGTAAAGGGCGTGAAATTTGAATATTCAGACTTTGTAGTCTCTGCAGGTTTTAACAATACTAAATCACACGGCGGGCCAATTGATGAGGGAAAATATGTTCGCATAAGATATTATGATGGTGAGATTTTGCAACTCTGGGTAAAAGAATAAACTGTTGCTAACACGGGTTTTGCGTCAGGCGGGCTGACATGCAAACATGCAACTTTGTGCTTCGAATGAACCTTGGAAATAAATTGGAACTTTGTACTCCGGAACCCGCCCGAACGCAAAGCCCGAAACCGTTATGTGCCATTTTAAATGACGACACATTGACAAGAATAACGACCATATTACTCGGACTGACCTTTCTTACTTCTTGCGACTGTTATCAGCGAGTTACCGGGACTGTTATTGACAAAGAGACAGGTAGACCTTTACAAGGCGTGACGGTTTATAATAAAAATAAGGAATGGAGTAAAACAATTACCGACACGACAGGACATTTTGAATTGTCAAATGTTTCAGGTGGTTTTCGTTGCCCTCCAATGACAATTATTGTTGAGAATACAACCTACAAAAAATACGAAACAAATATTCCCGCTGGCGGACAAGAAATGATAAAGCTTGAAAAAGAAAAAATATTGCCAATTAAAGATTCGACTTGTTTTCCAAAGCCAGACATACTGGACAATCAGCAGGTATATTTAATTGCAGATAAAAATGCAGAATTCCCTGGCGGACAATCAGCTTTCATGTCTTATTTGCAAAAAAATCTTCGTTACCCAAAAGAACAAGAAGAATTGCAGGGCTCAATTTATGTGACATTCATTATCGACACATTAGGAAGCATAAGAAACGAATGTATTTACAAACGATACTTTAAAGGAGAATTATCAGCAATAGAAAAGCTTGCTTTAAATTTAATAAAGGAAATGCCAGCTTGGACACCTGCTGAAAAAGATGGAAAGA
Source organism: Bacteroidia bacterium (assembly GCA_035293345.1). Lineage (GTDB taxonomy): Bacteria > Bacteroidota > Bacteroidia > AKYH767-A > 2013-40CM-41-45 > 2013-40CM-41-45. The sequence goes on along the minus strand of DATDOJ010000382.1, from coordinate 4,130 downwards.
AAGTTTATATGAGAATTACTGTACCTATTAAATTTTAGCACATGGATAAAAGAAAAACGCCCTATAACCGCACATCTGCAATAGTCCGATGGCTATCGGAAGGGGTTTCGTGCTCCGCAGACAGTTTTATGGTTAAAGAGAGTTCAGCTCTCCAAATGAACATTTTTGCTAAAAAGCCCGCCCATCGCAAATCTGCAAAACGTTAGTGCCAATACCTGAATTAGAAATAATAAACTTTACGGGTTGACGAAAGTAATATTTAATAAAATGAAAAAAGAACAGCGGCTATATTTATTAATCTTCTTACTAATTCAATGCAATTTTTCTTATTCATTGAACATTAACATTATAGAGAGTCAGTCTTTTAATTCGGGGCATATCATGGATTCAAATTGGAGTACCGTTGCAACAACAATGGGCCACACTCCTGTGATCTCACCCCAAACTACCCTGGACAACAATAGTTTTTTTTCAACTACAGACATTTTAATTGTTTCATCGGGTGTTATAAATTTACCTGCTAACAGAATAAACACAATCATTCAGTTTATTCAAAGTGGAAAACCCGTGTACCTCCAATCAGAGTATTTACCGACCTATACCACGAATCAGGCTTTTGTGTATATACTGGCGCAGCTTGGCGGCACTTTTAATTGGAATAATCTATTTTCCGGAGACCTTGCGCCGGTGAATGTAATTGGAAGCTTTGCTACTACAAATAATATTGTAATCCCGATAAGTTATTATTGGTATTCTGTTTCCGGCACTGGCGATTGCAGAACTATTAATTTTTTGGAAAAGGGGAATGAATATCATGGTTTTCAGTATGTCCCAACCAACAGTTTGTTCGGAACAATAATTACGTGTACAGATCAGGATTGGATTCGAAGTTCCACAAGCCCGCAATTGATGGAAAATATAATTACACATCTTATTACACCTGATCAATTGACAAATTCTCCTCTTGCTAATCTTGGTAACGATACAATACTTTGTCAGGGGCAGACAATCACCTTAAATGGTGGTTCAGCCGCTTCCTATCTTTGGTCAAACGGTTCGACTGCTTCTTCAATCAATGTTTCTGTTTCGGGCACTTATTGGGTACAAGCAAGTAACGGACCTTGTTCTGCAACTGACTCTATTACAATTTTTATAAATCAGTATCCTATTCCAAATCTCGGCAACGACACAACCCTTTGCCAGGGGCAAACGCTTACTTTAAATGGTGGTTCTGCAACTTCATATCTTTGGTCAAACGGTTCGACTGATTCTTCAATCAATGCCGCTGCTTCGGGCACTTATTGGGTACAAACAAGTAACGGACCGTGTAGTATTAATGACACTCTTTCTGTATTAATTTCCAACTGCGAAATAGAAATTGAGTTACCTAACGTATTTACTCCCAATAACGATGGAGTGAATGACAATTTTATTCCAATCAAGTATAACGGAATCACAAAAGCAAATCTAATTATATACAATAGATGGGGCGATATTTTATTCTATACTGACAATCTCCTGATTGGCTGGAATGGTTCTTACAAAGACAATAATTGTTCTGATGGAACATACTTTTGGATTGTACAATACACGACAATGTCCAATGAATCAAAAGAATTGAAAGGTTTTTTAACATTAATAAAGGACTGATAGTGTTTTTATTACGTTAAGGCCGGACAAAATATAACCGCGACAAAAAAGTTTGTTTTGACGAATTAAAAACAAGGGGCGTACAGGAAATTTTCAATAAGCAAATTTTTCAATCTCCAATCTCTCAATTTTCAATTCGTATTCATTTTCATTATTTCGTAATTCGTATTATTTCGTAATTCGTACTATTTCACTCGCCCATCCCTTCATTCGCTTTGCCCGGCAATTTTTTCAATAACACTTCCATTTCCTGTTGCATTTTTCTTGCTGCCGCGGCCGCCTTCTCCGCAAAATCCTCCCCGTCGCTGGCATACAAGATGCTTCGCGATGCGTTCACAAGCAGTCCGCAATCCTGGTTCATTCCGAAACGCGCAACTTCCGCGAGACTTCCACCCTGCGCGCCGACGCCGGGCACAAGCAAAAAATGATCGGGCACAATTTTGCGCACGTGGATCAGCTGGTCGGCACGTGTGGCGCCGACGACAAACATTAAATTTTCAGGACTTCCCCAATCGCGGGCGATGGTCAGCACTTCTTCAAACAATTTGGTTTTGGTTTCCGTACGCGACTGAGGTGGCTCAAAAACGTTGAGCATCTGGAAATCTTCCGCGCCTTCGTTGCTGGTGAGCGCGAGCAGTATCACCCATTTTTTTTCGTAACCAAAAAAAGGCAGAACGGAATCTCTACCCATATACGGAGCAACGGTCACCGCGTCAAAACCATAATGTTCGAAAAACGCGCGCGCGTACATCGCAGACGTATTGCCGATATCCCCGCGCTTCGCATCGGCGATGGTGAAGCAGTCTTCCGGTATCAGCTCCATCGTCCGGTGCAGCGTTTCCATTCCGTTTACGCCATCGGCTTCATAGAAAGCAAAATTCGGCTTGTATGCGACACAAAACGGGCTGGTGGCTTCGATGATCTGCCGGTTGAATTCGAGCACCGGATTTTTGTGCTTCAACAGGTGACGGGGTAATTTTCTGCTGTCGGTGTCGAGACCGATGCAGAGAAAGGATTTTTTCTTTTGTATCTGTTTTATTAATTCTTCTTTCGTCATTCAGAAGCAGTTCTGCCCGGCAAAGATACAGTTCATTTAGCGCAATGGAAATTTCCTGAGTTCTGGCATTTAAAATGTTTCCTGTGTTGAAAATTAAGCGCTGTAGCAACATTTTTTAAAAAGTACCACAGAGGACAAAAGGAGGTATGCACTGAGGAACACAGAGGAAATTGGTTTAATAAAATGATTTCCTGTGTGGATAATCAAGCGTAAAAGTCGTATTTCTAAATTACTAATTGCCAATTGCATCGTGCCTTACTTTAAAGTGACTACTGCTAGATGCATCCATTTTCACACTTTCCGCCAAAGCCTGTCGAAGGACGCAGGAGGATTAATCACATTTTCCAATTCTCCCATTAACCCATTAACCCCATTTCCACATTAACCCCATTTCCACATTAAGTTCCGCCCTCTTTCATCCGTTCCGCATTTTCCGCCAGCTGCAGCGCGTCGATCATGTCCTGGATATCGCCGCCGATAAAAGCATTTAAATTATGTTGTGTCATGCCGATGCGGTGATCGGTGACGCGGCTTTGCGGATAATTGTAGGTGCGGATTTTTGCTGAGCGGTCACCGGTGGAAACCATGGTTTTTCTGCGGGAAGCGGATGATTCGTGCTTTTTCTGCACTTCCATTTCGTAAAGTTTTGTGCGCAGCATCACCATGGCGCGTTCCCGGTTGCCGAGTTGTGAGCGTTCCACCTGACATGTGATCACAATGCCCGTTGGCTTGTGCGTGAGCATGACTTTTGTTTCCACCTTGTTCACGTTTTGTCCACCTGCACCGCCTGAACGCGCGGTCTGAATTTCAATGTCCGCCGGGTTGATCACGACATCCACTTCTTCGGCTTCGGGTAAAACCACCACGGTAGCCGCGGAAGTGTGCACGCGCCCCTGCGTTTCTGTTTCCGGCACACGCTGCACCCGGTGCACACCCGATTCATATTTTAAAGTTCCGTAGGCATTGTCGCCAGTTATCTCCGCCACAATTTCCTTGTAACCGCCCATGGTGCCTTCGCTGAAATCGATGATATCAACTTTGAAACCGTGGGTTTCGCAATAGCGGGAATACATGCGAAAGAGATCGCCCGCAAAAATGGAAGCTTCGTCGCCGCCGGTTCCCGCGCGGATCTCGAGAATCGCATTTTTTGAATCTTCCGGATCTTTTGGCACAAGCAGGTTGCGGATAAACGTTTCCATTTTTTCCACCCGCGGTTCCAACTCCTCCAGTTCAGTTTTCGCCATATCAATAAAATCCGGATCTTTTTCGGTGGCCAGAATTTTTTTGGCGGAAGCAATGTCTTCGAGCAGCTTGCGATAAATGTGGTATGCTTCCACCACTTCCTGCAGCTCTTTATACTCTTTGCTCAGTCTGACAAACAGCTTCCTGTCCGACACGGCGGCCGGATCGGAAAGCTGCAATT